>CALVER010000001.1 GCA_944326625.1 Candidatus Gastranaerophilales bacterium
GTATCCACAAGCCCGTGAAACATTACGGCAAGTATTGATATCAAAGCCGCAGATACAAAAATTATTTTTTCAATATCAATAGAATTCAATATCATTTTTACGGAATCTTTAACCAGCAGAATTAAAAATCCCAAAAATGCAACAAGGGCAAAAATTCCGCTTTCAACCGCGATTTCCAGAAAAATATTATAAGCGCTTAAAGCGTCAAAGCCAGTTTTCATATAAAGTCCGTAAATTTCCCTGAAATTTCTATTCCCGACGCCGATTCCCAAAAGCCAGTTATCTTTGAACATTTCAATCGATGATTGATATACGTTAAATCTGAAAGAATTTGAAGAATCCCGCCGCATTGCAAAAATTGACAAAAATCTTGCTCTTAAAGATGCCACGAATATCAATGCGGTCGTAAATAATCCGACTGCAGCGCCGATTAGGGATAAATATATTGTCTTATATTTTTCCCAGAAAAATTTAGCTGAAACAAGAAACGTAAGAGCAAGAATTAAAAGCAAAGCAAGATATGCACCTCTGCAGCCTGTCAAAAACAATGCAAGCACCGCCAGCAAAGAAAAAAACGCAAAAAATATCATGCGTTTATAATTTTTATGAAAAATAAAATACGCACACATACCGAAAATTGCCGGAATTCCCGCAACAAAATATCCGCCTAAAAGATTCGGATTAAACGGCTTCAAAGTTCCGTAAACCCTGGTCATAATTTCTTCGGGATTATGTCCTGATGTATCCTGCCAGCCGGATATTGCTTCAACATGCGCCGAATTTTGCAAAACCGCAATAATACTTTCAAACCCGATACACAATGCTATTGCGGCAATAACATATGGAATTTTAGACAAATTATTTTTAAAATAATGCGCTGCCGAAAAATAAAAACCTATATATATGAAAGTTTTTAAAAACCCTTTCAAACTTAATGCAAAAAGACTTGATCCGGCAAGACTTATAAGAACAATCATAAAATATGCAGCCAAAAACAATTCAAAATGATTGAACGTAAATTTGTCACCCTGTTTTGTCATAATTTTCACAAAGGTCAAAAACATTGTGACAAGCGCAATAAACCCTATATAATCCGATGACAAAAAAGTTGACACAACAATTACTGCGAGAATAGATCCGAAAATAAATGTATCTATCTTCTGCAAAAAAAGACTGTTATCGTATAAATATTTCAGTTTATCCTGAATTTTGAATATTATTTTACTGAACATCGTATGCGGTACTTTGATTATTAATTACGTCATGGCTGTCAGGGACCGGCACAAGCTGCAAGTCTGAAACTATACCGTTAAACTTGTAATCTTCTCCCTCTAATGTAATCGGCAGCCCCATTTTAATTTTATTACCGCCGACAACAGCACCGTCTTTTGTAATTTTGGCGGTATCTTCAAGAGTTACGATAATATCATAAAGACTTGCCTGTGAAACATCTTCAACCACAACAACTTTTTTTGAATTAAGCGTCGGCAAAACTATTTTCTTTCTGTCAGATTGAACGTCCACTATATCCAAATCCGAATACGGAACATTTCTTATACTGATAAATGTTTTTTCACCCTTTGCCATAGGAATTTTGTTGCTCGTCAGAGTGACACTTCTTATATAAACCTGAAATCTGATTTTAGAAGTTGCTTCAATCTGTTTATCCGCAGTTTGTCTGAAATTTGTAAACGTAAAAAATCCGACAATTAAAGCAATAACAACACCGACAATTATAATTATATCAATCGGTCTGACTTTTTTGAGTAAATCCAAAAACTTTTGCATAACATTCTCCTATAATTTTGCGGCGGCATCCAGCAATTCCTGAATAGTTGTTGTTGCACAGCCAAATTGTCTTACGACAAGGCTAGCCGCTATATTTCCGATAATGGCGGCATGGACAAAATCCGCGCCGGCCGCAAGTGCAAGTGTATAAACCGCAGTGACCGTATCGCCGGCACCTGTCACGTCAAACACTTCCGACTTATTAAATACCGGAATTTTAGTATATTTCTTTTTGGGCTCGGTTACAAACATACCGTCAGCCCCGCAGGTTATCAAAATTGCTTTTGCTTTTGTATCTGAAAGCAATTTGTCACCTGCTTTTTTCAAATCTTCATCATTTTTCAATTCAAACCCCACGGCTTTTTCAGTATCCGGAAGGTTCGGGGTCATTGAAGTTATATTTTTGTAAATGTTCAAATCTCTTTGAGCATCAACTATAACAATTTTATTGTATCTGTTCGCAAGTTTTATGGTTGTTTCAATAATTTTTTTAGTCAAAGTTCCGATATGATAGTTTGATAAAATAACCGCGTCATATTCAGGAATTGCTTTTTCGATATTACTGATAATTTTATTTTCGGTTTCGGAAGAAACAGGCTCATTAGTCTGTCTGTCAACACGAACTATCTGCTGGGTAATTGATGTCGTAATAGACCCGGAAATACGTGTTTTAGTAGTTGTTTTTCTTGCGGGATCTTTTACGAGATATCTGCAATCAATATTGGCTTTTTCAAAAGTATCAATCAATTGTCCTGCCTGATAATCATCACCGCATACGCCGATTACACCGACTTTGCCTTTATTTAAAGTTGAGGCATTGTGCGCGGCATTTGAAGCGCCGCCAAGGATTAATTTTGTACGGGTATGCTGAAGGATTAAAACCGGAGCTTCACGCGAAATACGCTCGGCATCACCGTAAATCATTTCATCTATAGCTAAATCACCAATAACTAATATTTTGGGTTCGGTTAGTTTCTTAATGTAAGAAACGAGTTTTTCTTTATCCATATTCATAAAATCTGCTTTCTAAAAAAATCCTCGTAAATACACTATACCACAAAAATAAAAATTACAACTAGACGTGGCGCATAACAGGATTTATAAGCAATTCAGCCAATTTATCGGCACCTTCAAAACTTCTGTTTTTAACAAGTTCTGCAGCTTTTTCTCTGTCATAATCCACGAATTTATGTCTGATATTGAAAATACCGTTTTCAAGATCAATTACCGCATAACAAGCCATAGGAGCAGGAGTCATCGGGCGGCCTACGCTGCCGACATTAACAACGGTTTGCTTATTATTTGTTTGATATCCGCAAGGAACGTGGGTATGCCCGCATAAAATTAAATCCGCATTTGTACCGGTAATTATTTCTTCAATTTCTTCCAGCGGTTTCCCGGGCAAAATATCCTCATTGTTTGCTCTGGGAGAGCCGTGCACAAAAAGGATTTTAACGCCGTCAATATCCATTTCCAATTGAGGAGGCAATTCTGCCAGATACTTTTGATCTTCTTCCGTCACATAATTCATATCATCAACAATGGCATTTGCCATAACAGGATACTTCTCTTTCATCATATCCAAAACATCCTGACTGTATTCGGCAATAAGCTTATCCGTATTTCCCTGTATAATAGTCCAATTCTGCTGCTTTACAAATTCCAAAATACTTATTGGCTGAGGCCCTGCAAGGACTATATCCCCAAGACAGATAATATGTTCGCAATTCTCTTTTTCAATATCTTTTAAAACTTCTTCTAAAGCTATAAGATTAGCATGGATATCAGATATAACGGCGACTCTCATATAAAATTCTCCTTTACGGTATCAAGTATAACACAAATAATTATTTTTATACTAAAATAATATTATGATAAAAAGACGACAATCAAAACAGATTTCAATAGGCGATATAAAAATCGGCGGTGATGCCCCCATAAGCGTTCAATCCATGTGTAATACAGACACGCGTGATGTAAATGCAACTTTAGACCAGATTAACGAACTTACGGCAAAAGGATGCGAAATAGTACGTCTTGCGGTGTTAAATAAAGATGCTGCAGAAGCTGTTAAAGAAATCGTTAAAAAATCACCTGTTCCGCTTGTTGCGGATATACACTTTGATTACCGTCTTGCGATACAATGTATAAATAACGGGATAAACGCACTAAGGCTTAACCCCGGAAATATCGGCAAACGCGAAAATGTTGAAAAAGTTGTAAGTCTTGCAAAACAACAGCAAATTCCGATAAGAATAGGAGTTAATGCCGGTTCTTTAGAAAAAGAACTTACGGAAGAAGATATTCCGCTTTCTGAAAAAATGGTTAAAAGTGCAATGAAACACATCCAAATTCTTGAAGATTTGGACTTTGACCTTATAAAAGTTTCATTAAAATCATCAGATGTTTTGACAACAATAGAGGCTTACCGTTCAATAGCAGAAAAAATCCCTTATCCTTTGCATCTCGGGGTAACTGAAGCGGGAACGCTCCGAGGCGGTTTAATCAAATCTTCAGTCGGACTCGGAACACTGCTTGCGGAAGGTATCGGCGATACAATAAGAGTTTCATTGACAGAAAATCCGACGGAAGAAGTTACTGCCGGCTTTGATATTTTAAAAAGTTTAGGCTTGAGACAGGGCGGAGTTAATTTTATATCATGCCCCACCTGCGGCAGAACTCAGATTGATTTAATTAACCTTGCCAAACGCGTTGAAGAAAAATTCAAAAATCTTGATAAAAATATTACAATAGCAACCATGGGCTGCGCAGTAAACGGCCCCGGCGAAGCCAGACACGCTGATTTCGGTATTGCAGGCGGCATAAACGAGGGTTATGTTTTCAAAAAAGGCGAAATTGTCGCAAAAGTTCCGGAAAACGAATTGTTGGAAAAATTGGAACAAATTATAACAAAATCATACGAATAGTACATGAAAGTGTAACAAAAATATAATATATTTGTATTAAATACAAAAAATGATTATAATAGAGGTGTATATGAGAATAAAACTTTTTCTGACAGCGTTAATTATTTCATTTGCGGCAATGCCTTCATTTGCGGGAATAACTCCTGAAGAAGCCAGTTCAGCCGGCTATCTGTATACTCATGGTCATTCCGCTGCCACCGTAGATATTGTTCAAAAAAGCAAAGCCAATATTAACGGCGAAGAATATATTTCAGCTGAAGAAGCAAAACATGCAAACCACTCAGGCTTTGTAAGATGGGTCAGACGTGTATTCATATATCTTGATCCGGCATTGGATGACGGTACATTTATGAACCATGACATAAAAACAACACCGGGTTATGAAGATCTGTAAAAAATTTATATATTTTGTTATTTGTTTTTGTATCATCGTACTTCCGGTTTTTTCTATAGAAAAAGGTTCCGTGAAGTACGAAGATAATTTAATGGACTATTCTGTTCTTGACGGACAAAAAATTTTAACTGAAGCGGACAGCTTTTTTGAAAGATACGAGACAACAAGAGATCCCAAAGACTTAAGCACCGCAATGGGGAAATATTATATTGTGACCAAAATTTACCCTGTTGAAATTTACCCTATGGTTCAGCTTGCAAGAACTTATGACGAAAAAAAACTCGACAGATTTGCAAAACAATATTTTAGTATTTGCTACGATATAGATAAAAAAGATCCTTATCTTAATTATTATATGGGGGATTTTTACTACAAAAGAAACGACTTTAAAAGAGCATTAAGGTATTTCAAACGAGCTTACGAAAACGGCTACGGCGAATATTATGATTTAAACTTAAAAATTGCAACGATATATGAAAAATTTGCAGATCTTTTAACTGCAAAGTATTATTATGAAAAGGCTTTTTCTTTAGATCAATCAAATACAAATCTGAAAGATAAAGCTTTGCAAATAGAATCGCTGAATTACGAAAATTCAGGATATTATAAAGACAATTCCATCCGGGACAAAAAATGAAACTACTTAAAATCATAATTTTAATTTTATTGGTGACATCAAAGGCTTATGCCGGTGACGAAATATATAATCCTATAAAATTTTCACGCGGAGAAGTTATTTTTACAAATTCTTCATTCCCTATTAACGTAACGGATCCGACACCTGAAAATAACGTATCAGGAAGCATCTTTCCGGGAGGCAGAGGGGCTAATCAGCTTGTAATATACACAACTGCATTCGGCGACAGAACAAATACAAACGAATACGGCACGGAAGCAATTGTCCAAAATAATATCGTAACCATGATTAGCGGCGCCAATTCATTTATACCGCTTGACGGCATAGTAATCAGCGGCCATGGCAAAGCTAAAAACTGGATGAATAAAAACATTACAATCGGTACAAAAATTTATATTGATAAACAAAAAAATACCCTCAATGCCTACACAACATCAGAAAGCTACATGTTTGAAGCCGAAAATAAAATTAATGAAGCAAAAGATATGATGGAATACTACAGAGGGCGAGTTCCGGTATACAATCCGAGATTAACAAATAAACATATATCAGAAGCAGAAATTTACCTCAAAAAAGCAAAAAAAGATACAGAGGATCAGGAACACGTAAAAAAGTATTCAAAACTTGCGGTTGAAGAAGCAAATAATGCCATAACCTCCTCTCTGCCGTATATGCCGAATGAATTAAAAGGCGTATGGATACGCCCGACTGAAACTTCTGAAGCCCAAATTATATCTACACTTAATACAATGCAAGATATCGGGATAAAAGATGTTTTTCTGGAAACTTTTTACCACGGCAAAACAATTTTCCCGAGCAAAACAATGAAAGACTACGGCTTTATTGTTCAAAATGACCAATTCAGTACATTTGACCCGTTAAAGGTCTGGATTAGAGAAGCACATAAAAGAGATATGAAAATCCACATCTGGTTCCAATCTTTTTATGTCGGTAATATCCCGCCTGCAGCTAACCCGAAAAGTATTCTGGCAGTCCACCCAGAATGGGGGAATAAAACAAAATCGGATTATCAATCAAAAACACCTACAAGTTCAAAATCCGAACATAACGGTTATTTTTTGGATCCGGCAAATCCTGCGGTACAGGACTTTTTAATAAAACTTTTGACTGAAATTATAACAACCTATTGTCCTGACGGAATTAATCTGGATTATATAAGATACCCTCAGGCACTTTCAAAATTTGAAACGGGAAGCTGGGGATACACAGAATTTGCCAGAAAAGATTTCAAAGATATGTACAAAACGGATCCGGTGAATATAAAGTACGACGACGCGCTGTGGAAAGATTGGGAAAACTACAGACGAGAACAAATAACAAAATTTGTTGCACGTGTCGGCACTCTCGGAAGACAAAAATGCGTTTACATAAGCACGGTAATTTTCCCTGATCTTGAAAATGCAATGAATACAAAACAGCAGGATTGGCGGACATGGTCCAAAAGAGATTTTGTAGACGGTTTTACACCGCTGTTTTTAACTTATGACCCCAAAATGGTATCATCAATGATGAATGATGTAATGAAGATTAAAGGCGGGAAAACAAATATATATGCGGGAATTTTCGTAACTTTTATGGGCGGCTCCAAAGAAGATTTAATGAGACAAATTCACGAAACCCGAAAACTCAAAGCGGACGGAGTTATTCTCTTTGATTATGCACACACAAAAGGCACTTCTTACGCGGAAACACTTTCCGAAGGCGCATTTAAACCGGTCAAAAAACCTCAGCCAAAACAGCCGGATAAAAAGAAAAAATGGTTTCAATTTTTCAAAAAAAATAAATAATTTCCATGCTATAATTTTTCTGTTGGGATGATTAGAGAATACATAAATTCAGCATTACAGAGCAAAAATGCCGTAATGTTTATAACATCATTTATGTTTATGGCAGGAATTCTGTCATATTTTAACAACTGCGAAATTCCTGCCGCTGCGATTTTAACAATAATCGGAATAGTTTTAATACTGCAGAAAAAATTATCAGCTAAATACGTAATCTTTTGGATAATAATTTTTTATTTTGGATTTTTCAATTCTTATTTCAGAATTAATACAAGCGACCCGTTATATGATATCTCGCCGGTTGACACGAAAATTCAGGGACAAATTGTATCTATCCCGAACATAACGGAGGACAAGACAAAATTTTTCTTCAACGTTTACAAAGCCGGCGATAAGAAAATTCAAGCAAAAAGCTATGTAACCTTATACAATAATGAAAATTTAAATAAAGAATTCAATATAGGCGATAATTTGATTATTAACGGCAAAGTCCGCAGACCCTTCAAGGCAGGCAATCCGTCACAATTTGATTACGGAAGATATCTGCAGAATTATAATGCATTTACCACACTTTACGCGGATTATGCGGATTGCGGGATAATAAGCGGCGAACTTTCCCTGCGCTGGAAATTTCTAAGAAAATTAAACGAAGTAAGAAACGGAATTTTAAAAAGCCATGCAAAATATTTGCAGTCACCGAATTTGGAAATTCTTGGCGGTGTTGTATTCGGCGATGATGCGGTTGCGCCGCCGGATTATATCAAAACAAATTTTATTAATTCGGGATTACTCCATATTCTTGCAGCATCAGGCATGAACGTTGCATTTATATTCGGATTCTGGTTTTTCATAATGAGATTTTTCAGGGTGCCGTATAAAATAAACGTCACCGGCGGAATGATTATGGTAATCCTTTACACTCTTATGACAGGACTTGGCGCATCGGTTTTACGTGCCGCATTAATGCTTTTGTTTATCCAGATAGGAAAACTCATTGACCGGGATGCGCACAGTGTATCTTTATTATCTTTTGTCGCATTTTTAATGCTTTTATATAACCCTGCATACATAAATGATGTCGGATTTCAGCTGTCATTTATTGTAACTTTCGGACTTTTGACAACGGGTATGGTCGTATTTGAAAAATTCAAAGACATAAAACTTCCCGAATGGGTTAAGGGCGGGATTTTAATTCCTATTGTTGCACAAATCTGGGTGGCGCCTTTGCAGATGTTCTATTTTAACACCTTCAGCACATATTCAATTTTAGCCAACATAGCGACAGTACCATTCTTAAGCGTAATAAGTTTCGGAGGATTTGTAAGCTCTATTCTCGCGACAATAAAACCTATTGCGGATTTTGTGTGCATGATTTTCGATTTTGTATTGAAATACGCACTTGACATAATTGTTGCAATCTCAAATTATTTCGCATCATTGCCGAACTCTATTTTACAAACAACTCACCCGTGCGCGGCGCAGGTTTTACTTTATTACGGAATAATTTTATTAATTACAATTTTAATAGAAAAAGGGTTTGACAAAAAATTATGTACGACAATCGGCGCAGCAGTTTTAATATTACTGGCGTCCATGATTAACATACCGACTCATAAACTTGAGATAATAACCTTTGACGTCGGAAATGCCGATGCATTTCTCATAAAAACACCTGACAACAAATATTTTATCATTGATACAGCCAAAATGAGCTATAAAAGTTCATCATCCACCGCAAAACTGGTTATCGCAAAATATTTAAAAGACAGGGGCATAAAAAATATTGAGGGGATGATTTTAACCCATTTTGACGTAGACCATGCAGGCGGAGCCGCAGATTTAATTGAAGCACTGAATATCAAAACGATTTACGTAAACTCCTTAAAGCGTGATTCTTACACCGTTATCAAAATTTTTGATGCGATTGATAAATATAAAATAAAAACTTTTCTTGCAGAGAACAACAAAATTATTTACAAAGAACCTGATTTAAAAATCAAAACATTTATAGCAAATATACAGGAAAGCGACAATGAAAATTCAATAATAACACTTTTGAGCTACAAAGATTTTGACATGCTGTTTATGGGTGATGCCGGCGTAACAGCTTTTGACACGATTAAAAAAGATATTCCGCAAAATATAGAAATTCTAAAAGTCGGCCACCACGGCGGCAAAAATGTAGTAAACAAAGCAATGACAAATTATCTTTTGAATACGGTTTCAGTAATCTCAACCGGCCCTAATAACTTCGGGCACCCGAACAGAACCACTCTTGATATTCTGCGGCATACCAGAATTTACAGAACAGACTATAATAATTCAATCAAAATTTCAACGGACGGAAAAATTTATAAATTGAATACTTTTAACCGTACCAAAAAGAAATATCAGGAGACCGAAGAATTAACAGCTGTTAACTAATTTCTTCGGGAATTTCCGGCATATTTTTTGCTCCTTTAACGCCGAGTTCTTCAATCCTGTTCAGTTGATTAATTATGTTGTCCTTGCCGGTAAGTTTCGTGACTGCGGCATTATAAGCATTTTTTATTTTACCTAAATCACCCAGCAAATCAGAAAATTTGTCAATCATTCTTGAACAAATTCTTGAAATTTCAAGTGCATTTTTATTCTGCCTGTCAACGATATGGAATGAATTAATAATTTTCAAAGCCGCAAGGAGGGTTGAAGGAGATACGGGCATAACCTTATTTTTCCATGCAAAATCCCAAAGAGCGCAATCTTCGCAAAACAACATTGCATAGCAGCTTTCAATAGGAATAAACATCAAAACATAATCAGGTGATTTTTCATCTGAAGAATAATCACGTTTTGCAAGCCCTGTAATATGAGCTTTTGTAGAGTCAATAAACTGCTTAAGATGAACGTCTTTTTCATACTCGTTATCGGAATTCACATAGCCTTCAAATGATGCAAAAGAAGTTTTGGAATCAATATAAATACATCTGTCATCAGGCAGAAAAACTGTTGCATCCGGTCTGCCCTCAGATGATCCCGCCTGAATTTTATATTCTTCATCCTTTCTTAAGCCGGACGCTTCCAGAACTCTTTCCAGAACAATTTCGCCCCATTTGCCTGAGGTGCGGTTGTCGGACTTCATAACATTTACAAGAGCGTTTGCATCCATTGAAATCTTTTTGCCTGTTTCAAGAAAATTTTTAATATTCAAATCAAATATTGTAAAATTTTCTTTTTCCTGTTTAAAATTATCTTCAGTTCGCTTTTCAAAATCCTCAATACGTTCTTTAAAAAGTTTGAAAAATTCGTCCAGCCGTTCGCGGTTTTGCGCTGAAAATTCAACGGAATTCTCTTTAAAAATTTTATTTGCAAGGTTTTCAAAATCCGCCCTTGTATTTTTTTGTGCAAGATAGAACGGAACAAATACGCATACTGCTCCGAAAACAAATCCCCCTATAAAAATTAATATTTCCATTTTAATCTCCTTAATCGAATTATACCACAATTGCTGTACATCAAAAAATGTAACGAAAAATTATTTACAAAAAAATCAACCATGCCGCTAACCATGGTCTAGAGCATGGTTGAGGTGAATTATCAATCCAAAGATGTACGCCAAATTCTCAAACCGCCATGACTACAATATCAATCGGGGCATGGATGAATGCCCCCCTCTAAAAATAGTAGTATATAAAGTGTAGTTGAAGGTTACAAAATAAAGGGGAGATAAAATGAGAGAGTACAGAGGTAAATTAAGAGTTTTGTTAATTGATGACAACGCAGATCATTTAAGAGGCGTTAAAGAATTAATCACTCTTGAAAGCAGTTATGATGTAGTAGGTGCAACAACAAGCGCAAATATCGGAATTAACCTTATAAAAAAATATCATCCGGATGTTGTTTTAATGGATATTAATATGCCGGAAAAAGACGGCCTTCAGGCAATTCAAGAAATCGAAAGATTAGAGCTTGACACAAGAGTAATTGCTTTAAGCGGTTATGATGATTCTGACTTAATTTTCCGTGCGATGAAATTAGGTGCAAAAGGTTATATCTTAAAAACCATGGCATCAGCTCAATTAATTTATGCGATAGATGAAGTTGCAGCCGGCAAGATTTATCTTCCGTCAGCACTTTCCTCAAGATTCTTTGAATACTTCCAGAGCTCTTTCAAAGAAGAATCTGCGGCAAGCGACACAGAAAACCTTCTTACATACCTGACCGCTCGCGAAGAAGAAGTTCTTGATCTTTTAACACAGGGTAATAACTACAAAGGTATTGCAGGAAAATTATTTATATCTGAAACTACGGTAAAGACCCATGTTAATAATATTTTCCAAAAATTGCAGGTAAACGACAGAACACAAGCTGTATTATACGCATTAAACAACGGCTTCGCTAACAGAAGACGTGCTAAAATGGCTGTATAAAACTTATAAGTAAAGAGGTTTTAAAGGTTCAGCCGCGGCTGAACCTTTATATTAAGAAAGGTCTAAATGAACGAGGCAGATATAATCAAATTACAAACAAGATGCGTATCGCATGAAATTCGCAACCACGTTTCAATATGCGAAATGTACACGGAAATTTTGAAAAAAAATCTTGAAAAAGACTGCTACAAAAATAATTCCGTTGAAAACGCGCTTGAATGTATAAAAAAATCCTTAAAAATTATCAGCACATCACTTTTGGACTTGAAAGCCGTAAACAATTTTGCCCCCCAAAACTGCGATTTTAAAACACTTGCAGAAGAAGGTGCAAGACTTTCAGACGCTTACATTCAGGGCAAAAATATAAAAATAAGCTGCTTTATAAAAAACACCGCACAAATTTACGTTGATGAAAACAAATTTTTAGCCTGTGTTGTAAATATAATTAAAAATGCCATAGAAGCCATAGACATTAAAGGCGAAATCAACATAATCGGCGAAGTTAAAGATAAATTTGCTCATCTTCGAATTTCCAACAACGGAAAAATGATATCCAAAGAGAAACAAAAAGAAATTTTTAAAGAAGGATTTACAACTAAACAAACAGGAAGCGGGCTGGGACTTCATATTTGTAAATGTAATCTGCAGGCGCAAAATGCCGAGTTAAAACTCAACAAATCCACCAAATCCGTCACGGAATTTGAAATTACCGTTCCTGTTATTTGAAATTTAATTTGTTTATAATAAAATAAATACAGAAGAAATTTCAGGAGCTTACAATGGAAAATATAACTTTATTAGAAGACGGAATGATAATTTTATGCATAGGAATGGGAGTTGTATTTGCATTTCTGGTTATAATGGTCTGGGCAATGAACATTATGGCTGTTGTAATCAAAAAGATTAACAATATTTTCCCTGAAGAAATTCCTGAAACAAACAAATATTCACAAAAAAACAAAACATCATCTGACAGCGAAGTTGCTCTTGCAATAGCGCTTGCTTATTCTCAAAAATAATTTTTTTTAATGTATAATAAATCTATGGGAAATGTGTTTATAAAGAAATTTAGCATTCTTTTACTTACGCTTGTATTTTCGTTTAATTATGCGGGATTATATAATATTGCTTTTGCAAAAGAAGAAATAAATGCACAGATTTCGGAACAAATTACCCTGCCGGTAATTCCGATAAAGGCTGAAAAGGAAATAAAATCAGCACTTTCAAAAATATACGGACAGCAAAATGTCGACATAATATACTCTAATATTGAACGTATAGCAGAAGAAACAAAGCTCAGCCGTCCGCAAAGTTTGAAAGATGAAGATTTAAAAAGACCTGACGACTGGTACAAAGACGAAGTAATCTATATGTTTTATGCCGACCAATTCGGGGTAAAAAACACAAACACGCCGAATACCTTTAAAGACGACATAAAAATGCTGGATTATCTTAAAAATCTAGGCGTTACTACAATTTACATCCTGCCGTTTGCGGATTCACCGATGAAGGATTCAGGATTTGACGTAAGAAACCCGAGAGATGTCAGAGCGGATTTGGGAGGAATGACGGAATTTAAAGAATTTTTGACTGCCGCAAGAGAAAAAGGCTTCAAAATCAAAGCCGATTTAGTGTTAAACCACTTTTCGGATGAACACGTTTGGTTTAAAGAAGCACAAAACGGCGACCTTGAAAAGTTAAACTATTTTGTGGTAAGAGAACAAATGCCCGAATATACAAGCTATAAAGACGAAAAACTCGGGCAGGTTGTGGAATATAAAGAACCCGACGGAAAAATTTCAAAAAGACGTTTAATTTTCCCGGAAATTACGGAAAATCACTACAGAAAAGTAACAATAAATGATAAAGATTACTATTTATACCACACTTTTTACCCGTTCCAGCTTGATATAAACTGGGAAAATCCGGAAGTGTTATACTACAGCCTCGAGACTATAAGCTTCTGGGCAAATCTCGGGATAGATATTTTCAGAATGGATGCAATTCCTTATTTAATAAAAGAAGAAGGAACAAATGCCGAAAATCTTGCAAATACGCACCGTATAATAAAAATCTTAAGCCTTTATATTCAATCCGTTGCACCGCGTTCCGTAATTCAAGCGGAGGCATGCCAGCTTCCGAATAAAATTCTTCCGTATTTCGGAGCCGAACAAAAAATTAAACCGGCAATTAACGGCGAACAAAGAGAACTGACAAGAACCGATGAAGTTCAAATAGCCTACCATTTCCCTTACATGCCGGCAATCTGGGCGTCACTTGTTGCGGGAGATAACAGCTATTTCTGGAAAGCTTACAAACAAACTCCTCAAATTCCGAATTCCGCAACGTGGGCAATATTTTTGCGTGTTCATGATGAATTGACGCTTGAAATGGTAAATTCCAAAACAAGAGAACTTTTATTTGAAGATTTAGCGCCAAAAGGTGCCGGCTTCAGGAAAGGTTTTGGCGTAAGCGGCAGAATGGCAAGCTTTTTGGATAATAACCCCGACAGAATAGGCATGGCATTTTCAATACTTTTGTCGCTTCCCGGAATTCCCATAATCTATTACGGCGACGAAATCGGTATCCAGAACAATTTTGCCAACGCAAAACGCAGCGCGAAACTTCGCGAATATAAACAAACTCACAGCAAAAACAAAGTCAAACTCCTGAGCTACTTTGACAGCCGTGACATAAACAGAGGGCCTATTACTCAGGAAACCTTTAAAAAAGCCGCAACACAAAAGGGTACCTTTAATAACAAAGTTTATGAACGGGTAAAAAAACTGATAAGCCTCAGGAAAAATTATCCCGTAATGACGCGGGGCAGTTTTACGGAACTAAAAACCGAATCGCCGGAAGTTTTCGCATACATAAGAGAATTAGATGACGCAAGAGTTGTTGTAATCAATAACCTTACTGACAAACGAATAAAGGCTACAGTAAATCTTACCAATGATGACTTCGGGAAAAAATCAAAAGAAATTTATCTCTATGATTTATTAACAGATAAAATGACAAAAGTTCAGGTCAAAAATAAACAATTAACAGTCCGGCTTAAACCCTATGACGCGATGTGGCTTAAGATGTAGGATTTCAGTTTTTTTAAACCCACCCCGATATATGTTGTAACAACCATTGTTATGACAAAATACAAATACGTATTTTTAACCGGATCAAAAATCCAATAAATATCGTGATTTGCCCTCTCAGTTATCGGAATTCCGTTCAAATACAAGAAAAACGCAGTTAATAAATACATAACAAACAAATGATTTGCCATAATATGATATGTAACATTTCCCATATCTTGTAAAAATCTTACGTTTTTCAAATACGGATAAAGAATTTTTACGGTAAATAATGCTGCCCAGATTCCAGTCAAACTGACAATTATAGGTATAACTCCCCATGTATTAAATTCGCCCCAGACAAGAACATAACTTAAACCAATTCCCTGCACAGGATCGTAATCCGTGTTAAATAGCCACAAAACTGCCTGAACACAAATAATTGCCCCGAGCCATTTTACCGTAAAAATATCGTATTTTTCTTTTATATAATTTGTATAATAATATCCCGCATATACAAAAAACATTGAAAATAAAGTTCTCACAACAACCAGCATACACGGCGTATGAGGCATATTGTCAGCCATAAAAACAGCGCTTACGGCACACGCCAAAAATATTGCAAGATGAAAAAACTTATTATCTTTTAAATTTTTGAGCTGCCTGAATAGAAATAAAAATACAGTAAGTGTCATAAACAATTGCGTCACAAACCACAAAGGAGATATTAAATCCAGTTCATGTCCGTTTAAAAACGGTGTCAGAATATAATTTTTCAAAGTAACCGGCATTCCCCAGAATTTTCCGGTTAATTTTGCAATAATGACCGTTATTCCAAGATAAAAAGCCGTATAAAGATAATACGGAACAAGAAGACTTTTAAAACGTCGCTTTAAATATTCAGCAGGCAAATTTAAATATTTTTCTTTAAACAAACATCCCGAAATAAAGAAAAATAACGCAATCTGAAAGGAATACGGAGGGAAAATTCCCAGTAAAGAAAATTCCAGATGACCGGAAACCACAAGCATTATGGCTAAGGCTTTTAATAATGTCATCTCGTTTGCGAAAAATTTATCCATAAAATAATTAAAACACAAAAATTTTGTTTTATAATTTGAATATGGAAACAAAATCCGAAAAAGCTGTTGAATTATTTCACACGGGCTATAACTGCGCGCAATCAGTATTCTGTGCGTTTTGTGAAGATTTTGGAATGGATTTTGAAACAGGATTAAAACTATCATCCTCCTTTGGCGGCGGAATGGGAAGATTACGAGAGGTTTGCGGAGCCGTAAGTGCAATGTTTATGATAGCAGGTTTTAAATACGGTTATACGGAACCCAATAACGATACCGTTAAACAGGCGCACTACCGGCGTATTCAAAAACTTGCGGAAAAATTTGAAGAAAAACACAAAACAATTATCTGCCGCGAAATTCTCGGCCTGCCAAAAGGCAAAGATTCACCGGTTCCGTCAAAACGCACAGAAGAATATTACGCCTCACGCCCCTGCGAAAAATGTATTGCTGATGCAGCCCGAATAATCGAAAAATTTATATCCTGATTATTCACATACATGCTCTAATGCTTTTTCCAAAATTAACTTTACATGATGGTCATTTAAAGAATAATAAACATTTTTGCCTTTTTTCTCGGCTCTCACAAGCTTTGCAACCCTCAGAACTTTTAATTGATGTGATACGGCGGATTTTGTCATATTTAACAATACCGCAAGATCTCCCACACACATCTCGCTTTCTTCCAGCGCCCACAACAACTGTATTCTGGTACTATCACCCATAACCTTGAAAAAATCCGACAATTCATACAACAAATTCATCTCAGGCATCTTTGGTCTGACCTTTTCAACAATATCAATATTTATTGCTTCGCAATCAGTTCTTTTATTTTCCATATTTACATTATACCATAATTGAACATTTATTCAACTATTGTAAATTTTTATTGCAGGGTGTTCGTCTAACACTTGACAATTGAACAGTTGTTCAATTATAATATTAATAAAGAGGAATTTATGTGCGAACATCATCACCATCATCATGAAACAAACAACAAAAAAGAAGCCGCCGTAATCATTGCTGCGACAGCAGTTTTTACGGTTGCATTTTTGATGCAATCAACAGGTGCGGACAGATTTTTGATATTCTTGGCGGCATACCTGATAGCAGGCGGAGAAATTTTATGGAAAGCCGTTAAAAATATTTTAAGGGGAGAAATTTTTGACGAAAACTTTTTAATGGGAGTTGCAACACTCGGCGCAATGGCAATAGGAGAGTATCCGGAAGCTGTTATGGTAATGATTTTGTACAGAATAGGCGAATATTTTCAAGGGTTGGCAGTTAAAAAGTCACGGAAATCAATAACGGATTTAATGGACATAAGACCCGAACACGCAAATGTTGAAGAAAACGGCATAATTCTCACAAAATCACCCGAAAAAGTCAAAATAAACGACATAATTATAGTAAAAGCCGGCGAAAAAATTCCGCTTGACGGAGAGATTATTGAAGGAAAAGCAATAATAGACACCTCAGCGCTTACGGGCGAATCGATTCCGCGAGAAGCTCAAAAAGGCGACACGGTCCTCAGCGGGTGCATAAACACAAACGGACTTATTAAAATACGTGTTACAAAAGAATTTACTGACTCAACCGTTTCCAAAATTCTTGAACTCGTTGAACATGCAAGCTCAAAAAAAGCAAAAGCCGAAAATTTCATAACTAAATTTGCACATTACTACACGCCGGTCGTTGTATTCGGAGCATTGTTACTTGCAACAATTCCGCCCGTTCTGACAGGCACAGCCTTCAACATCTGGATAGAACGCGCGCTGACATTTCTTGTAATATCCTGCCCGTGTGCGCTTGTAATATCCGTACCGTTAAGCTTTTTTGCAGGAATCGGCGGGGCGTCAAAATGCGGCATATTAATCAAAGGCAGCAGTTACCTTGAATTACTGTCCAGACCCGACAGTGTGGTATTTGATAAAACAGGAACGCTGACAAAAGGTTCATTTAAAGTGACCAAAATCAACCCTCAAGACGGCATAACCCGTGAGGAACTTCTTGAATTAACGGCAGCGGCAGAGAATTTTTCAAATCACCCGATTGCAATTTCAATCAAAAATGCTTACGGGAAAGAAATCAACCCGACAGCAATCACGGACGTTGTTGAAGATGCCGGAAACGGTGTATCCGCAAACATAAACGGAATAAGAGTTCTCGCAGGCAATGCCAAGCTTATGGAAAAATACAATATAAATTTCAAACAATCCAATGAGAGCGGGACTATAATTTATACAGCTAAAAACAATGAATTTATAGGCTATATTGTAATATCGGACGAAATAAAACCGGATTCAACAGATGCCGTAAAAGAATTAAAAAAACTCGTAAATAACATTGTAATGCTTACGGGAGATTCCGAAAACACTGCACGGCATATTGCAGCCAAACTCGGTATTGAAAAATATTATTCGGAACTTTTGCCGGCTGACAAAGTAGCCAAAATAGAAGAAATTATACAAACCAAAACAAAAAATAAAAGCGTAATATTTGCGGGCGACGGAATAAACGATGCGCCGGTGCTGGCACGGGTCGATATCGGCATTGCAATGGGCGGTCTGGGTTCTGATGCCGCGATTGAGGCGAGTGATGTTGTAATTATGGATGACAAACCGTCTAAAATTCCGGCAGCCGTTAAGATTGCACAAAAAACAATGCTTATAGTAAGGCAAAACATAATTTTTGCAATAGGCGTAAAAGTTCTTTTTCTAATGCTTGGAGCATTCGGCTATATGACAATGTGGGGAGCCGTATTTGCAGATGTAGGCGTAACCCTTCTGGCTGTTTTAAATTCACTCAGAGCATTAAAAAGCCCTCAAATATAGAGGGCTTTTAATTTATTGAATAACTTTAATCCAGCCGTCAGGAGCTTCAATTCTGCCCATTTGAATTCCTGTTAAGGTATCGTATAATTTTTGAGTAATCACGCCCATTCTGTCTTTTCCGGACGGAAGATAAATATGTTCACCGTGGTTTACGATTTCACCGACAGGAGAAAGAACAGCAGCGGTTCCGCATAGTGCGCATTCCGTAAAGTCTTTCAATTCTTCCACGTGAATTTCTCTTTCCTCGGTTTTTAGTCCCAGATAATGTTCTGCAACATACATCAAAGAACGACGGGTAATTGACGGCAAAATAGTGCTTGACTTAGGTGTTACAACAACGTTATCGGGAGTAACAAAAATAATATTAGCACCGCCGGTTTCCTCAACTTTTGTACGTGTTGCGGAATCAAGATACATATTTTCGTTATAGCCTTGTTTATGAGCGTCAACAATTGCGTGTAAACTCATAGCATAATTAAGCCCTGCTTTTACATGACCCGTCCCTCTCGGAGCTGCTCTGTCAAAATCCGGAACTCTAAGAGTAATAGGCTTTACACCGCCTTTAAAATACGGGCCTACAGGTGTTGTAAAAATTCTGAACTGATATTCTTCAGCCGGCTTAACACCGATTACGGCGCTGCTTCCGAACATATACGGTCTTATGTATAAAGTTGCCCCCGTACCATAGGGCGGAACCCAATCAATATTAGCTTTTACCACTTTTTCAACGGCTTGAATAAATTTTTCTTCCGGATAAACAGGCATTTCAAGTCTTTCACAGCTTGCTGCCATTCTTTGAGCGTTCAGATCGGGTCTGAAACATACAACATGCCCGTCTGCCGTAGTATAAGCTTTCAGCCCTTCAAAACATGTCTGAGCATACTGCAAAACACCGGCGCTTTCGCTCATTGTTATTTCGGAATCAATTGAAAGCTCGCCCTCATCCCATTTGCCGTCCTTGTAGTTTGATACAAAACGATAATCAGTTTTAATATAACCAAATCCTAAATTTTTCCAATCAATATCTTTTTTCATAATTTTCTCCCGCTTCATATAAGTTTTAGCACACAAATACCTTTATGTCGAGAAAAGATTACGAAATTTATACAGCTAATGTATTATTGAGTATGACTTTACCGGAGCATTTCATAACCGCATCTTCGGATATAATTTCACCGACGCTGTCCGCCTTTATAACCCCTGATCTGGGATTTTTAACGGACATTATATGTCCTTTAATATCAGCCTGAACATCGGAATATTCAAAAGATAAATCCGTATTTTCCATTACGCAGTTTACAAGCTTTAGATTTTTACAGTAGCAAAGAGGCTGGGTGCCTATGATTTTACAATTAATAAAAGTAAGATTTTCACTGAACCACCCAAGATATTCGCCTTTAACGGTTGAATTTTCAACAACAATATTTTTGCTGTGCCAGAAAGCGTCTTTCGTATCAAGTTCACTGTTTGAAATAAAAAGATTTTTCATATATTGAAAAGAATATTTGCCGGTCATTTTAAGATTTTTAATCTCAACATTTTTGGATTCAAATAAAAAGTACATTGCATCAACAGAAGAATCATAAATTTTTATATTTTTACAACGCCAGCCGAATTCGGGAGAATTTATCCTGCAATTATCAATAACAATATTTTTGCATTCCCTGAGGCATTTAATCCCGTTTATAAGACAATCCTTCATCAATCCGTCATTGGAATACCACAGAGGCGCCCTAGTTTTGTCATCCATGGATGAATTAATCAAAGAGAATTTTTTGGCATGCCACATAGGATATCGCAAGGAAAATGAACAGTCTTTGACAGTATAATTTCTGCCTTCTTTCAAAACCGACTCTCCGTCAGCAGGGCCTTCAAATTTGCAGTTAAGCACTTCTGTATTTTTTATATTGTAGAGTGATCTTTCTTCGTCAAAAACTTTATCTTTAATTTGTTTTGTCATAACAATCTCCGAACCTATTATACAACGTCAAAAGACAATATTATTTATATCTTTATTATTTACTATTTTTTAAAAATTACAAATACTTATATTAAATAAGCTGAAATGCTTGACGGGCATAATTAAAATAATTATAATACAATTATGGAAATAAGGGTTCTCAAATATTTTTTAACTGTTGCAAAAGAAGGAAGTATTACGAGGGCTGCTAATTCTCTGCACCTGACACAGCCAACGCTTTCAAGGCAATTAATGGATCTGGAAAAAGAACTCGGGCATAAACTTTTAATCCGGGGGAAATCAAATATATCTTTGACCCCTGAAGGTATAATACTCAGAAAACGTGCTGAAGAAATTATTGATATGGTAGAAAAAACCGAGGCAGATTTCAGTGCGATGAATAAAATCATAAGCGGCGACATTTATATAGGCGGCGGCGAAACAGATTCAATGAAATACATTGCCGAAATTATGAAAGACTTGCAAAATGAATATCCGGATATAAAATTTCATATCTATAGCGGCAACGCGGAAGATGTTACCGAAAAACTTGAAAAAGGACTTCTGGATTTCGGACTGCTTATACAGCCCATTGATTTATCCAAATACGATTATCTTTCAATGCCGGAAAAAGATGTATGGGGTGTTGTAATGAGAAAAGACAGCCCTCTTGCAGCAAAAAATGAGATAACACTTTATGATTTAAAAGATGTACCAATCATTGCGTCAAGACAAATGTCAAAAAAATATTCGGCTGAAAGCGGATTTTTGGACTGGTTCGGAGAAGAATTTGACAATCTTAATATATCTGCAACCTACAATCTGGTTTATAACGCTGCAAAAATGGTTGAAGCAGGACTCGGTTATGCAATAACTCTTGATAAATTGATAAACACCGAAGGCGGCGATTTAATGTTCCGGCCGCTCTCACCTAAGCTTGAATCCGGTCTTGATATTGTCTGGAAAAAATATCAGGTGTTTTCGCCTGCAGCAAAAATTTTTCTGGAAAAATTAAAAGACAAATTTATTCAACCATAAAATGGATTTCTATTATAAAAAAAGTACTATAATAAATTTAGTGAGGTAAATATGAAAAAATTATTATTGATCTTTGTATTGATTATAACTGCCGGAATAGCATTTGCGGTTACACAGCAAAGCACAACACCGGCACCTGCAGAAAATACCGTTTCAAACAAAAAAATACTTATAGCTTATTTTTCGTGGAGCGGAAACACAAAAACCATTGCCGAAAAAATTCAAACCCTCACCGGCGGAGAACTTTATGAAATAGTTCCTGAAACTCCGTATCCGACAGATCGCGAAGAACTAACGGTAACGGCAGCTGAAGAAAAAGAAAAAAATATTAACCCGCCTATAAAAAACACCGTTGATATTGCGAATTATGATGTAATATTTATCGGAACTCCCGTGTGGTGGTACACTATGGCCTCACCTGTCAGAACTTTTTTAACAACGAACAATTTTGAAGGCAAAACAATAATCCCGTTTATTACACACGGCGGCGGGGGTGAATATTCAATTGCCGAAGAAATGGGAAACTTTGCAAAAGGTGCTAAACTTTTGTCACCTGCATTTGTTGTCCACGAATCAGGCAATATTGAAACCGATGAAAACTTGAAAAATTGGGTTGACAGTTTGGAGTATTAATATGAAAGATATAATGCTTGAAAACTATTTGACATACCTTGTGTTCCTGAACACAAAACTCACAAAATTTTTTGCCTCACAAAAACAATTTATATTTTGTCAAAAAGGCTGTGCTCGCTGCTGCAAAAATGCCGAATTTCCGTATTCGCAAATTGAGCTTAAATATCTTTTATACGGTTATTTGAAACTTGATAAAGAAACCCGTAATAAAATTGAAGAAAATATTAAACAAATCGTTGATGAAAAAAGCAAATACGAAGGCGATGCCTTCCGCTATACCTGCCCTTTTCTCATAGATGATGTCTGCTCGGTTTACGATTACAGAGGAATTATTTGCAGAACTTTCGGGCTTTTGACAAAAGGTGTTGACGACAGAGTTAAAGTTCCTTTTTGCTGCTATGAAGGCCTGAATTATTCCAACGTTATGGATAAAAGAACTAAAAAAATTTCCGAGAAAAAAATCAAAAAACTTAAACTTGTTGACGAACCTCTCGGGTTCAATATAAGTTATAAATTTTTAACAGATCCGGATTTTGAAAAGAGTTTCAAATTTGAATTCGGAGAAAAAAAGCCTTTAATCGACTGGTTTTACGAAATGAAGGATAAACTTCCCGCGGAACCTGCCGTTCAAAATCAGTAATTTTTAAACACAATATAAATATACGTTTTTAAAATGGACTTCTTTTACGATATCCAAAATTTTGTTAATGAAATTTTTATAAGCCTGTCTGTCAGCTTCACCTGACAAAATTATATCGGCATTATGAATAGTCGGATAAATATGAATTTTAGCCTTATCTGACGCATTTTTATAGACTTCATCGACTGAAGAACCGAGATTACGTTCATTAGCGCGTCTGTAAAAACGTTCTTTTTGCACATCTGACGACACGTCAACATAAATTTTGAAATCAAAAGCATCAACAACATCTTCAGTTAATGTAAAAAGCCCTTCTGATATAACTATTTTAGACGGAACGGCAAGAGTTACATTATCTTCTCTTTTCGCGGTACCGGACATATCGTATTTCGGCAGGTAAACTTTTTCCCCGTTCAAAAGCGCCTTAATATGTTTTTTCATCAAAGATAATTCAAGTGCCTGCGGAATATCAAGGTCATAATGCTTGGCAAATTCCGCAAAACTTCCGGCTTTTTTAACCATATCCGATCTGTCATAATAATAATCATCAGTATTAATTCTTGTAATTAAATCATTTATACCGAATTCTATTGCAAAAATTTCAAGAGTATCAATTATGTCATAGGCAATAGTTGATTTACCGCTTGCTGTTTCACCGGCAATTCCGATTGAGCAGGCACGTTTTGCGCTTCCTGACAAAAACATTGCCATTTTATGTACAGCACTTTTTGAAACCATACGAAAAATGGAATTTTTAGATTCCATTTCTTCCATAAAAACCTTTTCCAATCTCTTTTTAACAAAATAAAAAGAATTATTAATATTTTTATCCATGTAGGATACTGTTTTTTTATCGGTATTAAAGGTTTTTGTAACAGTATTTTGCAATTTTTTTCAAACCTCTTATCAGCTTTTTTATCAATAAACCACAAACAAAGTGCAAATTGTCAAAAATGTTACAAAAAATTCAAAATTCTTTACACCTGATGAGATTTTTTCCAATTTTTAATATTTTCCAATTTAGCTTTATACTTAACTTCCAGCCCCTGCTCAGTCGGTCTGTAATACTCTTTGCCGAGTAATGAATCAGGCAGACACTGCATATTTGTAAGCTTTTCCTGCGTATCGTGCGCATACTGATAACCTTTACCGTAATCCAATTCTTTCATCAATTTAGTCGGAGCATTTCTGATAACAAGCGGCACAGGTTCCGCTAATTCTTTGATTGCATCGCGTTTTGCAGATTCATAGGCCATATATAAAGCATTGGATTTTGGCGCAAGCGACATGTAAATAACCGCCTGAGTTAAATGAACTGAACATTCCGGCATACCGATAAAATGACATGCCTGATATGCCGCAACTGCAATTTCGAGCGCATGCGGATCCGCAAGCCCTACATCTTCACTAGCAAACCTTGTAACCCGTCTTGCGACATACAAAGGATCTTCACCGGCCTCAAGCATTCTCGCAAGCCAATATACTGCGGCATCCGGATCTGAATTACGCATTGATTTATGTAGTGCTGAAATAATATTATAGTGTTCTTCACCGTTTTTATCATATATAAGTGATTTTTTACTTATACACTGTCCCAAAGTCTCGTCAGTAACAGTAATTTCGCCGTCTTTTCCGACATCGCCGTTTAAAACTACCATTTCCAGAGTAGAAAGTGCGTTTCGCGCATCACCGTTAGCGAATTTAGCAACAATCTCAAGCTGTTCATTCGATATATTAACTTTTTGATCGCCAAACCCTCTTTTATCAGTAATGGCACGTTTTAAAAGCATAACCAAATCTTCAGTTTTCAACCCCTGCAATACAAAAACTTTACATCTTGAAAGAAGCGCACTATTAACCTCAAACGAAGGATTTTCAGTAGTTGCACCGATTAGAATAATGCTGCCTTTTTCAACAAACGGTAAAAAAGCGTCCTGCTGGGCTTTATTAAAACGGTGGATTTCATCCACGAAAACAATTGTTTTTTCACCGATTTTGCGGGCGTTTTCAGCTTGAGCCATAACGGTTTTAATTTCCTTAATT
Source organism: Candidatus Gastranaerophilales bacterium (assembly GCA_944326625.1). Lineage (GTDB taxonomy): Bacteria > Cyanobacteriota > Vampirovibrionia > Gastranaerophilales > Gastranaerophilaceae > SIG32. The sequence goes on from CALVER010000001.1 coordinate 25,259, forward strand.
CCGCTTGTGACTGCAGAAAAATTTATAAAAGCGGAATTAGTTTTATTAGCAATAATACTGGCAAGAGTTGTTTTGCCGACACCCGGAGGCCCCCAAAATATCATAGATGATATTTTGTCATCTTCAATAAGTCGGCGTAAAATTTTCCCCTCGCCGATAAGATGAGATTGTCCTACGAATTCATCCAGGCTTTGCGGTCTTAAACGTGAGGCAAGCGGCTGATTAACTTCATTTTCAAAAAGTGATTTTTGCTCCATATTATCCCTTTTTCATTTTTCTTTTATCTTCCGAAAAAACATGACTTTTTTCAAGTAGGTTCATAATTTTGTTTTCATTAACAGTTCCGTCAAGCAAAATACTAATCCAGCTTTTTTTATTCATGTGATATGCCGGATAAAACCCTTTAACCTTTAGCAGATCTTCAATTTCGGAATTATCAAGTTTAATATTCAAAATTTCAACTTCACCTTTTGAACTTTTATCAAGCTTTGATTTATCGACACGTAAAATAACAGCGTACCACTTTTGGCTTTTAGGATTTCGAAACACGCCGTGCCCCGGGAATTTGTCCCACAAAAATTCAGGCAAATCGCCATATTTTTCTTTTATAAAATCCGTAATAAGATTAGATTGCGGGAAAATAAAAAATGTATTATTGCAGCAATTTTCGGCAATAATATTCAATGCGCATTCATAAGCCTTCCTGACATCGCCGACAAAAGTACCCTGAGCATCCTCCATTAAATGAAGCGTATATTCATCATTTGAAGAAGAATCTAAAAGCTTTGTATCAACCTTTTTTTCGCCATTTACGCATACGATTAAATCAAATTGATTATCCAAAATTTTTTCAGTGTAGTAAAAAGTATGCTTTTCAGCGCTTTTTCTTTGAACAAAACCGAATTTCAAAAGTTTTGTCCTGTCAAATTTTTTATTCTTAAAAATTTTGTCGGAAATACAATCCATAAATAATCCCTTGTACTTAAATTCTAACACAATACAAGTATTTCATCTAATAATCCGCAAAAAATTAGAGCCCGAACAAAAATGTTCGGGCTCTAAAACGGAGCAAGAGGGATTTGAACCCTCGAGGCAGGTTAGACCCACCTAACACCTTAGCAGGGTGCCGCCTTCAGCCACTCGGCCATTACTCCAATTTTCATGCCGGCAGGTGAAACCAGCCGATACTTCAAGTATATCATAAATATTTTTTTTTAAAAGAGGCTAAAAATTATTTTTTAGTTTATAATATTTTTATATATAGGAGAGAAAATTATGACAATAAGAATTGCAGACAAAGAATTCACATCAAGGTTAATGGTTGGCACAGGAAAATTTGATGATTTTGAAACAATGGAAAAAGCTCACAGAGCAAGCGGAGCAGAAATCGTTACCGTTGCCATAAGAAGAGTTGATATGAAAGCGCCGGGGCATGTAGGGCTTATGGATCATATTGACCTTAATAAATACTGGCTTTTACCGAACACTGCTGGCTGTGCAACCGCAGAGGAAGCAATTCGTGTTGCAAGACTTTCAAAAGCTATGGGAATAAACAACTGGATTAAACTTGAGGTAATTCCTGATCCTACATATTTAATGCCTGATCCGATTGCGACTTTGGAAGCAGCAAAAGTACTTGTCGATGAAGGCTTTACCGTATTACCTTATATAAATGCTGATCCGATTTTAGCAAAAAGACTTGAAGAAATCGGCTGTGCGACGATTATGCCTCTGGCCTCACCCATAGGCTCCGGTCAGGGCGTAAAAACACTTGAAAATATAAAAATCATTATTGAACAGGCAAATATTCCTGTTGTTGTAGATGCAGGAATAGGTGTTCCGTCAGATGCCGCAACGGTTATGGAATGCGGCGCTGATTTTTGTCTTATAAATACAGCTATTGCCAAGGCGCAGGATCCTGTTAAAATGGCAGAAGCATTCAAATACGGCGTAATGGCAGGCCGCGCAGCTTATGAAGCCGGCAGAATGCCTAAAAAAGAAATCGCGTCAGCATCTTCACCGCTTGTTGGTGTTGTCGGTAAAAATTAGAAAGGTTAAATAAATATGATAGAAATGAAAGTTATGGGCATTGCCCTTGATACCAGAACAGGCTCTCCGATTGTTGTTTTGCACGACAAAGACAATAGAAAAGCCCTGCCTATATGGATTGGTTCAGCAGAGGCAAGCGCTATAATCAGGAAAATTGAAAATCTTACTGTAGCACGCCCGATGACACACGACTTAATCATAAATATAATTGAGAAAACGGGCTACACTCTTGATAGAGTCGAAATTAACGACGTTGAAAAAGAAACTTATTTTGCAACTTTATTTTTAAAAGACGATAATGATAATTTTATAGAAATAGATTCTCGTCCGTCAGATGCTATAGCAATTGCAATAAGGGTTGACGCACCTATATTTGTAACGGCAAATGTTCTCTCTAACGGCTCTGTTTCAACCGATACCGCAAAAGACGAGGAAGAAGCTCAAGAGTTTAAAAACTTTATCCAGAGCATTAAGCCGTCTGACTTTGCCAAATTAATGAAGGACAATGAACGCCACGAAAGCGATCAATAGATTAAGCAAGTAAATCCAATTTATTTGCTAATGGTGTTGAACATAAATTTGTGCTTGATACAGCCGGATGCAGTTCTCTGTCTTTTACCGCGTTAATACTTGCAGTAACGCCGCTTTCGTAACGGTTCTGCGCCAACTTTATATCGTTACCGCTGTATAAATTCCCGATTTTAGCTAATGAATTAATAGACATATTAATCCCCAATTTTTCCCTATATTATAATAAAGTAATTGGGAATTAAAAAATTGCCTCTTTGTAACAAAATATTACATCAGAAAAAAATTTTTCTGATAATTTACATTGTAAATCGGCTTTGCAGGATTGAATTTTGGGATAAAAACGCCTAACTGAGACTCTTCTTCTTTTTTAAAACCGGATAGGCCTATAATTCTGTCATCGTCTTTAAATAAACTTTTAAAGAATTCCATTTGCTCACCTTCTTTTGTTTAGTGTATAATATTTTTAATAATGAACTTGAAAAAGTCAAAAAGGAGAAAAAACTATGACACAAAAAATTACAAAAGAAATGAACATTATGGATATAGTTCAAGCTTGTCCGCAAAGTATTGAAGTATTCCAAAAATACGGCTTGGGATGTATCGGCTGCGCTGCCGCACGTTTTGAAAATCTTGAAGCAGGCGCTAAAGTTCACGGATTTGATCCTGATGCAATGGTTGCCGATATTAACGCTTTAATTGAAGAATAAAAAAAAGAGGTTCATCTGAACCTCTTTTTTTTAAGCCTTATTCAAAAAACCTGCCATTGTCGGTTTATTTGTAACAACCCTCATTGAATCCGGCACCTGAGTTTGTTTTGCCATATTCTGCATTGATTGTTCTTTTTGTTCCGCGATACGGGCTTTTGTCATTTTTTCGCAGTGTTTTGAAATCCAAATCATCAATGCAGGTACAAGGAAGATTGTAGATGCAAAACCAAACAAGCTGTTATAAGTTTTTGCGCGTTTTACGAGTGTATTACCTTCATCCGCCAGCTTTTTAACAATAGTTTTATAAGCATCCGTATCTTTTGCTTTATCAAAAGATTTTATTATATCCGCAAGCTTCATATTTTTATCCGGAGCTTTGCCGAGGATTTGACTGGCTGCAGATTTAATATCTTTATCAATATTAAGCATTTTACCGACATTACCGCCGTTGGAATCGACAAATCTGAACATATCATTGATACCGTCTTTGTAAGAAGCTACGTTACTATAGCTTGCCTTAATTCTTGTATCATCAAGCACTTGAACTCCGCCTGACGGATAGATATAATGCCAGATTTTTTTGAATACAGAATCATCTTTTGTATGCGGTTTAGTGTTAAGAGCAAGGCCTGAAGTTTTTGCAAATACATCAGAAAAGACTCTTGTAAGGATTTTTGCACCGAACAAAATAGACAAGAAACTTGTAACATCACGGAACAATATTTCTTTTCTGTCAGTGCTGCTCTGTGCGTGTTTCAATCTCGGGGGGAGACAAAAACCGAACAGCAATGTTAACATTGCAGGCATTGACATTGTTGCGCCGTCAAATTCAAACCCGTCAGAGAATTTTTTAAGTCCTTTTGACTCAGTAACTGTTTTGCCGACTTTTGCCATTGCACTGCCAAGCCCGGTAAATGACGGTTCTGATTTTACGTTATCTTCAGACTTTTCGTCTTTTACATCTTTATTATCCTTTGAGAATGTCGGATTAGAAGTTTTATTTACATTTTGATCCTGAATATCAAGTCCGTCCAATCCGGGATCTCTGCCTTTTGTAACATGGTTGTATAATTTCGGGATTATAGTATAGAAACCTACAACCGCAAGCCACATACTGATATTTGATAAAAATCTTGTACCTGAACGTCTTTGGCTAAGAGTTTTCACAAACTTTTCAACATTTTCGGGACTAAGATTTTTTACATCTTTGAATTTTTTATTTACATGTTTAATTGCATCATTAGCGTAATCATTCATGTGACCCAGAACTGACTTAAAAGAGGATGCAATCTTCTTGCCGTCTTTACCGACATATTCGGCAACCACATTATCGCTTTCAGCACCTAAATACTGTTTACGAAGTTTTATAAAATCTTCCAAAAGTTCATGCTGCAAATCCTGAGCAGAACCTTGAACATGTTTGCCGGTTAAATGTTTCCAAAAACCTTTTTTCGGAGCCTTTTCGGCAACAATTAATTTATCGGCAAAAGTTTTTGCGGTATTTTCAAGTTCTTCACCCTGCAGCAAATTATTTGTTGATGTAGATAACATATTCTTAAATACATCTTTATAAAAGCCGTGTTTTGTAGCCGCAGCATTATTCAATGTAGAAAGATTAGATTTTGCATAACCGTTGAATGTTTCGCCCAA
>CALVER010000002.1 GCA_944326625.1 Candidatus Gastranaerophilales bacterium
AAAACGAGGTATTATGTTTAAAAAGAACTTTTGGACAACAAAAAATGTTGTATTTTTAATTTTAACGATAATTTTGTTAATTTTTCTGCCGAAAATTTCAGGGATTTTGCTGTTATTTTTTGCGTCTTACGTAATTGCAGCGGCGCTGAATCCTTATGTAAACAAATTACAAAGCAAAATGAGCAGAGGTTTAGCGTCAACAATTGTTATATCAGGCGGTTTGATTGCAGTTATAGCCTTGTTTTTACCGATATTTATCATAGCATACAGAGAAATTCGGGTTTTTGTTGCAATGCTTCCTGAAAAGCTCACCGCTCTAACAAATTTTATTCTGGCTCAAAAATTTAACGGCCAGAGCATTTCGGATATGGTTGATTTAAACTCAATTCTCGGCTCTTCATCAAACATTGCACAGAATATTTTCAGCCAGTCCTGGAATATTACAATGGGCTTTACTCAGGTGATTGTTGTAGCTTTTGCAATATTTATGATTGTATTTTATCTTCTTGTTGATAAAAGTTATTTGCGAACGAAATTTTTGGAATTTTTCCCGCCGAATATAAAAGATTTTGCAAGCTGTATACTTTCATCAATTACATTAAAGGTCGGAAGTTACGTCAGAGCGCAGATTTTGTCAATGATAACCGTGGGCGTCATGGTTATGATTTCGCTTATAATTCTAAGAATTGATTATGCGCTGCTTCTGGGCTTGATATCAGGTATTTTGGACATAATTCCGATTTTAGGGCCTACAATTGCGGTTGCTTTGATAATCCTTGTTGCGGCTCAAGCCGGTTGGGTTAAGGTTGTGCTTGCAATTATCGCATTTTTGATTGTGCAGCAGATTTCAAACTATATGATCAGACCGTTTTTATTCGGAAAATTTATGGCATTACATCCGCTGATGGTATTTTTCTCATTGTTTGTCGCACAGCAGTTTTTGGGTGTATGGGGCGTAATCTTAGCTCCTGCAATTGCCGCAACGGTCTGTGTTTTAATTGATGAATTATATCTTATTCCGATAAACAGGAGCAAAGATATTGAAGAAACCGCAGAATAAAATTTATCTATACAAAAGAAATCCGTATAAAAAAGCCGACTTTAACATGTGGATGGCATTTCCAGGACCTGAATCTTTTGCGCTTTCGTCACTCGGTTTTTTGTGGATGTTTAAATCAGTTGACGAAACTGATGATATCAACATAGAGGCAATATATCAGGATACGGCATCAACCCGTGTTCCTGTTGAAAACGTAAGCCTTATGGGTTTTTCGTTTTCATTTGATATGGATATTTTTACAATCCTCGGAATGCTTGAACAGCATAAAATACCGCTGAAAAGTTCCGAAAGAACCGTCGAACATCCGCTTATTTTCGCAGGAGGTCCTGTTATTACCGCAAATCCCGTGCCGTACAAAGACTTTTTTGACTTTTTTATAATCGGTGACGGGGAAGATTTAAATCTTTTGGTTGCACGAATTTGCAGGGAAAACAGAGAAAAAAATCGGCAGGAAATTTTGCGAATTTTGTCAGAAATTGAGGGAATTTATGTTCCGACAGTAAAACAAAATAGTGTAAAAAAAGTTACCAAACGCCTTGATGAATGTATTTACACACCCGTAATAAGCGAAAATGCGTTTTTTAAAAATACTTTTATTGTTGAAGTTGAGCGGGGATGCGCTAACCGCTGCGGTTTTTGTCTTGCGTCATATTTGAATTTACCCGTAAGATTCGTAAGTTACGAAAAAATAATTGATACAATCGAATTAGGGTTGAAATACACGGATAGAATCGCACTTTTAGGCGCACAGATTACCGCTCACCCGCAGTTTAAAGAAATTTGCGCGTATATATACGATAAAATTACCTCGGGCAAAAAAATCAGCATGAGTATATCTTCCATGCGGGTTGATTCATTCTGTCCCGAGGTTGTCAAAACCCTTGTTGCCGCCGGTCAAAAAAATACGACTCTTGCAATTGAAGCAGGTAGCGAAAGGCTCAGGAGAGTTATTAATAAAAATCTTACGGAAGATCAAATTTTTAAAGCGGTCGATATTGCGCGTGAAAACGGCTTAAAAGGTTTCAAGTTCTACGGTATGCTCGGACTTCCGACGGAAACCTTTGACGACCTCGACGAAATGCTTTCTCTTGCAGAAAAAATTAAGCAAAGATACAAAGGCTTTGATATATCATTCGGATTTTCAAGCTTTGTTCCGAAAGCGAATACGCCTTTTCAGTGGTGCGGCCGAGAAGATACAAAATCTCTGGAGAAAAAGGTTCAATATCTGAAAAAAGAACTCCACAAAATCGGCGTAAAAGCGCAATTTTCAAGCATAAAATGGGATTATTATCAGGCGGTATTATCGCGCGGCGACGAAAAGCTGACGGATTTTATACTTAATGCCTACAAAAACGGCTTTAAACTCGGCTCTTTCAAAAGTTCGGCAAAAAATAAGATTAATACAGATTACTATGCGCTCGAAAATTACCCCTATGAAATGCCGCTGCCGTGGGATTTTATAGACACTAAACCCGGAAAAACGTTCTTAACAGAAGAAAGTAAACGACTTTTATCAGAAAAGCGGTGTGTAGTCTGAATAAACAAGACTTGACCATTTTTCATAATAGCTGATTTGCGTTGCACTGCCTGTACGAATAAATATTTTGGCAATCTTATTTGCCGGCATTTCAAGCGCAGCACATATTGCCGCCTGAATTACATCGGGATGAGTTACGATAATTACTCTGTTGCCTTCGTTTTGCGCTACAACTTCATCAATAATTTTTTTAACTCTTGCTATGAAATCATTAATACTTTCCGCCTCCAAATCTTCGTCGTATTCCTGATTATTAAACCAGCTTTCAAGAAGATCAGGATATTTGGTTTCAATCTGCTCGAGCGTTAAACCGTTTAACTTGCCGCATTTTCTTGGATGCAAGTCTTCAAGGACAACTGCTTCTTCTTTATAAAGCTTGGATATAACCTTTGCGGTCTGCATTGTCCTGACTGAAGGAGATGTGTATATAACGTCATTTTTCACGGCACGCCTGCGCAAATATTCGGTAATCCTTTCAACTTCGTCCTGCCCGAGTTCACTTAACTGCGGGTAATTTTCAACGTCTGAAAGTCTGTTTTCTTCCGAATATATTGTTGCTCCGTGGCATATAAAAGTAATTTTACATTTTCTGCTGAAATACATATCATAACCTCTTTATTTTTCTTAATTATAGCATAGTTTTAAATAAATTTGTAGTACAATTGATGTAAATAGGAGAGATTTATGAGAGGAAAAGCATTCAAATTCGGCGATAATATTTCTACAGACCACATAGCACCGGGAAGATTGTACCACCTGCGTTCAAACCTGCCGGAATTTGCAAAACATGTTCTGGAAGATGCCGATGAAACTTTTGCCTCTAAAATGAAACCCGGTGACTTTGTTGTTGCGGGGCATAACTTCGGACTCGGATCTTCACGTGAACACGCGCCTTTGATTATGAAAATGGCAGGCGTCGGCGCGGTTATAGCAAAATCATTTGCAAGAATTTTTTACAGAAATGCAATTAATATCGGACTTCTTGCAATTGAATGCGATACGGATTCAATCGACGCCGGAGATGAACTTGAACTTGATATTGAAAAAGGTATTATAAAAAATCTTACAAACGGCACGATTACTCAAATTGAACCGATTCCGCCGGTTATGATTAAACTTCTTAATGACGGCGGGCTCGTTGAACATATTAAGAAAAATGGCGATTTTAAATTGGTTTAGCGCCGGAATATTGACATTTAACCATGCTTGTTGTTAGATAGAGTTACACTCAGTCGAAATTTTCGTGCTGGATTTGACGGCAGAGTGGGGCAGAAAAGGGGCCCGGAAATTGAACGGCGGCGTTCAAAATGTTAAGAGTTATGCGCTATCGGATATAGCAATTTCAGACCCCAAACAACCGGAATGAGTAAGGGTTTCAGGTTAAAAATAAATTTTCTGCCGGATGTAAGTAAAAATTAAAAAAGGAGAAACAAATGCCTACAATTAACCAGCTTGTTCGCAGAGAACGCAAAAAGCTAATTGACAAAACAAAATCTCCTGCTTTGATGGATTGCCCTCAAAGACGCGGAGTATGCACAAGGGTTTACACTACAACCCCTAAAAAACCAAACTCAGCACTTAGAAAAGTTGCCAGAGTACGTTTGACCAACGGATTTGAAGTTACTTCATATATCCCGGGTATCGGCCACAATCTTCAGGAACACAGTGTTGTTCTGATAAGAGGAGGAAGGGTTAAAGACCTTCCGGGTGTAAGATATCACATTGTAAGAGGTACATTGGATACTGCAGGTGTTGCTAACCGCGCACAAAGCAGATCTAAATACGGTGCTAAAAGAGCAAAGGGAGGTAAGTAATGTCAAGACGTTCTAAACCGGCAAAAAGAGTACCGTTGGCGGATCCGGTATACAACAGTGTTGATATTTCAAAATTTATCAACAGAATTATGAGACGCGGTAAAAAATCTCTCGCTGAAAAGATTTTTTATTCAACTATGACTAAAATTGAAGAAAGAACCAACGAAAAACCGATGGATTTATTCCAGAAAGCGTTAGCTAATGCAACTCCGTTATTGGAAGTTAAAGCAAGACGTATCGGCGGTTCTACATATCAGGTGCCTATTGAAGTTAAAGCTGACAGAGGCTTTGCTCTTGCATCTTCATGGCTTATTGAAGCAGCTAAAAAGCGCCACGGCAAATCATTTATTGATAAATTAACCAACGAGCTTATTGATGCTTCAAACGGTCAGGGTGCTGCTTGCAAAAAACGCGAAGACACCCACAAAATGGCAGAAGCTAACAAAGCATTTGCTCACTATAGATACTAATTTTGGTTATAAATACAAAAAAGTCCCGAAAGGGGCTTTTTTGTTATTTTAAAATATTTTCCAGATCACTCTTTGCATCTGTTATCGGCAAAATAGTGTATAAATTCATAAAAGATGCCATAACTGCCGGATTTATCACTGTCGGAGGACAGTTTGCAAGGTAAATATTTTTGACACCCTTTTGCTTCAAATTAACCATCATAGATATTGTGTTTGAATCGCATTTTGTAAGGAAAAATGTTAATTTTTCGGAGTTTACGGGTATTTTTTCAAATAAAAGTTCCAAAACCGAAAGCTGCAGAGGAAAATTGTTCACAACATTTATGTGAAACAAATTTTTATAATCAAAATCATATGAAAAACTTATTACAAAGCAATCATCCGGCATGTTTTTTAAAAAATTTTTGAAATAATCGTTTTGTTCATAGCTGAAGTTTGACATTCCGAGTATAAACAGGTGCCGCAATTGTCCGGAATTGAACTTTTGGGTTAATTCAGTTATTTTTTCTTTAACGTCTTCATAATTAAATCCGACGGACTGCGGCTCTTTGTTTCGCCCTTTTGAAAAGCCTTTTGAGTCATTAGCAGCTTTAATAACCTGTGAAAAATCTTCATCCGATACGCTTAAAACACCTTTCGGCGCTATATTGTCAGTCGTAAACAGTCTGCCGCGGATTAAAAATTCTATATTCTGGGTTGCGTGCTTTGTAAGAACAATCGCTCCGGGGAAAGTCGCAAAATCAAGTACACAATTGTCGCTTGAAGTTCCAAAATGCCCTTTTAAATTTCTGTAATTTTTAAATTTTTCAAAGGCGTGCGCGATTAACAAATCTCCGTGAGTGTACACATCAATATCATTTACCGACTCGAGTACATTTTTTAAATCATTCAGGCAAGACCCCGAAACAAGTATTGCTTTACCGGGTTCCGTTGAAAAAGAAACGCCGGTTTTTGTAATATTGCCGAAACTTTTTTGCTGTGCGGCTTCACGCTTTTTCCACAACCTTAAGTCACATTCAGCTAACTTTTTAATAATTTTTTTAGCCTTATTTACTGAAAATCTGCTGAAATTTAGCACTGACAAACCTGCCAAAACTTCGTCAACAGCCTCTTTATCAGATATACCGTAATCAAAAAGTTTGACTAAACTCAGAGAAACACTCTTTATTACAACAAAAAGCAATTCCGAATAGCATTTTTGTTCGGAATCCATTTTTTTATTTTTATCCGTAATTGTCTTGTGGCCGAGCGCTATTACATCGGAAAAACTCATATCAGGCGTGAGTTTTAACGTAAGTTTTATATCTTTGCACCCAATATTTTGTGCTTTACATAAATCAGCGTATTTTTTCCTGATTTTTATAAGGTCACTGTAGCTGCTTATGATAATGTTTAAAAGCTGTTCGTCCGAGTAACCGGTAGTAGATATCAGGTTTGAAATCCCGTCTAAGACCTTTGTTTTTATTTGGCTGCAATCTTCGCCTAAATTTTCGGACTTTAAAATATAATAACTCATTGTCCTGTATATAACCAGCATAACTTCCTGAAAAGACGATACAGCAGGAAAAATCGAACACATACCGCGTCCCGTACATTCGTTATATTCAAATAAATTGCTTTTGTTATACATTTGCCACCTATTTATCAAGAGTTTTAGCGTAAACTATTATGTCGTCTGACTCGTACATTTTAATATTATTCTCTCCGTCATATAAAAACGGTACCTGATCCAATCCGCCCAAATCCAAAAGTTTTGCATGATTTTCGGGGTCGGTTATATCAAATTTATTGTACGAAATATTATTTTCTTCTAAAAAATCCATTACTTTCCTGCAATACGGGCAGGTTTCCAAAACATATAAATCAATCATAAATGCCTCCGCAATTTAATTATAAAAAATACATCGCCTGATAAATCGCCGTGGTGTATAGTAATTTTACTAATCTTGCATGCTTCAATTGTTTATAATAAACTTTGAATTATGAAAAACATATTGGTAGTATTCGGAACCCGTCCGGAGGTTATAAAGCTTGCTCCGGTAATACTTGAACTCAGGAAATATCCGCATGAGTACAATGTCATTATTTGTAACACCGAGCAGCAAAAGGAATTGTCAAACCAGACCCTTGAATATTTCGGACTAAAAGCCGATATTAACCTTGACTGTATGAGGGAAAATCAGTCGCTGATTTCAGTGCAAAGCAGAATTTTGAGTGCACTGGATAAAGTTTTTGAAGAAAATTCGTTTGACGCAACAATAGTTCAAGGTGATACAATGACGGTTTTGTGCGGAGCGCTTGCAAGCTACTACCGCAAAATTCCGGTGTTTCACGTGGAGGCGGGCTTAAGATCTTATGATATTTATGAACCGTTTCCGGAAGAAATTATGCGCCAGATGACAACCCGTGTTGCAGAATTGAATTTTGCCCCTACTGAAAAAAATAAAGAAGCGCTTTTAAAAGAAAATATTTCGGAGGATAAAATTTTTGTTACTGGCAATACAGTTATTGATGCGCTTTTCTGTTTATCTGATGAGGTTTTAAATAAGGCTGCGGAATTTTTCCGTGAAAATCAAGTTCCTGTTGACGATAAACTCGTTTTAATCACGGCACACAGGCGCGAAAACCACGGGACAAGAATTGACAGGATTCTTGATGCAATTGAATATCTTGCAAAAGAATACTCGGATCATACTTTTGTCATTCCCGTGCACCCGAACCCCAATGTACACGATAAAATTCATTCACGGCTCAGCAAATACCCTCAGATTAAATTATTAAAGCCGCTTGATTATCCTTATCTTGTGTATTTGATGAAAAATGCCAAATTAATTTTGACTGATTCAGGCGGAATTCAGGAGGAAGCGCCTTCTTTTGGCTGTCCGACACTTGTGATGCGCTATGAAACAGAGCGTCAGGAAGGAATTGACGCGGGAGTTTCCGTACTTGTCGGCGCGGATTACGATAAAATTATTGACTACAGCGAAGAAGTGCTTTCCAAATCAAAATCCGACTCAAGACTTCAGGCTCAAAACCCTTACGGTAACGGAAAATCTTCCCAAAAAATTGAGAAGATTATCAGAAATTATTTTGCAAATTGAATTATTATAGCAGAGCTGTAAAACATTTCTGGGACAATAGCGAAGCCGGAGGCGGGAGCGTCGTCAAAAAAATATTTTACATATCCACTCCAATATATTATCTTCTTGCAAGCTCTTTGTAATTGCGTCTTGAACGCGGCATTATGTTTGTGGCATAAGCATTGTTAATTTTGCAATTGATTTTCGGCATATTTGCAAGCTCTTTTTGAAAGTTTCTGTACAATTCAATTTCGCGGTCTTTTATGTCTTTTTTGATTACAATTGAATTTTCGTAATCCGTAATTGCTTTTGCTGATTTTACAACCATAGCCAGTATTCCGAGTACAGCAATTGACCACAAAACTTTTTCAACGGGAAAACGTTCGCTTAATATAACAGGTTCACCTGATGAGGTTTGCGCCATAATCGTAGCTTTTGCAATGTCTTTTGCCTGAATATAAATTTTTAATTCATCATCCGCAACATTTTCAACTATCAAACCGTTTACGCTTGCAGTGCTTTTGTAAATCGCATTTACGGAAGATGACGTTGTTATGCCTTTTACGTCCAGCGTAATATTATCACTGCCTTTTACCGTCTTTTTGACTTCCGGCAAATCATCGGTTTTCAAAATAATATTGTAACCGTCGTCAGTACCTTCAACTACAACCGTTCTGAGGTAATTCTCAGACGCACTCGCCGCAAGTCCCATAAATAAAATTGTTAATACTAAAATTATTCTTTTCACAATTATCCCCTAGTCTTTCTCCATTAATATACTAAAGCCATGTACGCAATATAACATCAATCCAAAGGTTTATTTTCCGCTAAATCAAAGGTTTTAGATTTAATGTTAACGAATGTTACAAAAAATAACCATGCTGAAATCGGAGATTATTTTAGAACTTTATATATATGTAAGACGAACGAGGAGTTAAGATGATTACATTATCACAACCATCAAAAATGGATAAAGGATATGTTGCAGAAGCTCAAAAACCGGCTGAAGCTGTAGAAACAGCAGGTTCGCTGGCAATGTTGTTTGAAAGCGGTCTGATGACAATGGGTCAGTATGACGAATACATTTCAAGCAATCCGTTTGCAGTTGATTACAGCATGTACGCGACGTCAGAGGGCGGTGACTCAATTGCGATGGGTGGATTTTTAAGTGATTTTGCAAGTGCGGTATCATCACTCGGAGGCTTTACCGGCGGCGGATTTTCAGGTGGATTTTCAGCCGGCGGATGCGGTGCTTCCTGCGGCGGCGGGGGCGGTTTCTCATCTGTCTGCTAAAAAAAAGTTTACTAAATACATCAAAGAGCGGTTATAAAAACCGTTCTTTTTTGTTTAAATAATATTATGGAGAAAAAATATTACGTATACATGCTCCTGACAGAACGCAATACTCTATATTGCGGCTACACGGATGACGTGGAAAAACGCTTTAAGGCGCACATGGAAGGGCACGGCGCCAAATATACCCGTGCGAATAAACCTGTTAAAATCGTATGGCAAAAAGAATTTGACACAAAATCAGAAGCCCAGAAAGAAGAATACCGGATAAAGCGGCTTTCACGCGCTGAAAAAGAAAAATTTATAACCCGCTAATGATTGATTTTACAGCTTTTCCAATTTTTCATCAAGCTTTTGAATGTATTTGAGCTGTTTTTCAAGCTCTTTTTCACCTTTTTTAATCTCTTTTTGCAGCTGTTTAATTTTGATTTCTCTAAACTCTGTCGGAGCTTCGTTAAATGTTGTTGTGCCGCCTAGATTTTGCTGTTTGATGAAATCTTTACGCTGTTCTTTAAATTCAGCATCCATTTGCTTGATTTTTTCTTTATATTCAAGTTCCATCTGCTTGAAATCAGCTTTTTCCTTTTCTTTAGCGGCTTTTGCCTGCATTTCTTCGGTACGCTTCAGCGCTTCTTCTTCCTGCTCCAGGACAATAGGCCGAACAACACCGTCCTGAACTATCTTAAACCCGTTTACGCTTAATTCAACAGTATTCAAATCAAATGTCAGAAGTCTTGATTGTTCGCCATGAGGATCAACACTCCAAATTCCCAAAAATACAGGCTTTTTGCCTGTATAGGCATAAGCATAGGCCGCAACTCTGTGCGGTTCATCTTTCAAAAAGCCCAGAGGATAAATATCCCAGCGTGCTTCATCAAGGTTTAAGCCCTTGTTTTCTTTCCAGTAATAAATAATAGAATCACGCAGCTCAACAAGATTATAGGAAGTTTGTGTGTCAAAATCATAGACAATGGCGTTTGTTTTCCAGATACCGTCTTGTGAACTTCCGATTTTTTCTTTAATTAAAAGTTTTGTACCGTCGGATGAAAAATCAATCGGCGTAAGCGTTCTGAAAGCCGAATCATTCTCAATGGATTTTTCCGTTGAAACAATAGGCTCGGGAAGACGTTTTTTAACATTGGCGCGCAGAAGTTTGCTCAAAGGCGTCCCGTCTTCTTCAAGTTTTATGATAAACAAATCACATGCGGTTGAGGCGCTGTTCGGATAATAATACACAACAGGATATACCATAATTGAAAAATCCGGTGAGGCAATTCCCTGCCCGTTGTACTGGCGCATTTGATAGAATTTTTTTGTAATATTAAGCTCAGGACTCCCGGGCGGGTCGTTATAGCGCACGATTTTGTATGTCGGCTGCGGTACGTATTTCATATCCGAACCTTTTTGAACTTTCGGAATTTCAATTTCTTCGGCGGATTTGTCCCGATATGTTGAAAGCGCCTCATATTCCTCAACCGTCATATATCCTGACGGCTTATAATCAAGTTTTTTGCGCTCGTATTTTTCTTTTTCTTCCTGTTTTAAAACATTATGAATATATTCAGCTTCCCTGTCTCTGGCCTCTTTTTTTCGGAAAGAAAATGCCGAAACACTCAGCGAATTCAAAAATAATATCAGAACTAATAAAAAAATCCCTTTGCGCAACTTATACCAGACCCTCTTTCATAGCGGTTGCAACGGCTTTTGAGCGGCTTTCCACATAGAGTTTCTGCAAAATACTGTGGACGTGTGTTTTGGTTGTAGACAAAGTAATAACAAGTTTTTCGGAAATCTGAGGGTTGCTCATGCCGTCAACAATCAACGCAAGAACTTCCATTTCGCGTTCAGTCAATCCATACAGGTTTTTGCCGAGTTTGTAATTTATAACACCGCGTTTTTTCTCAACGTCGGAAGATTTTCTGATATTTGTAAGCACGATTTTTGCGATTGCGGGGTCAAGCCAGCCTGCGCCTTCAGATACTGCAATAACTGCCGCAACGGTTTGCTCGGATGTTGCACCTTTTGTAATATATCCGTCAGCACCGGCTTTGAACGAATCGAAAATGTCGTCTTCTTCTTCGCGCGAGGTGTACATCAAAACTTTTATATCAGGATTGGAATTTTTAATTTTACGTGTGGCTTCAATTCCGTCAATTGTCGGAAGACCGATATCCATAATGACAACATCGGGTTTGAGTTTTAATGCTTTTTCAACACCTTCTTCACCGTCAGCGGACATATCAGCGATTTCTATATCGGGATTTTTTGATAAAATTACCGACAGCCCCATTCTTGCCATATCATGATCTTCAACAATCAAAACTCTAATCTTAGCCATTTATAACCTGTCTTTCCTTAACTGAATTTTTTACAACCGAATTCGGCAAAAGGAAGCTGAATTCGCTGCCTTTTGTCATTTTACTTTCTAACCAGATTTTGCCGTCATGGGCTTCCACAATCTGTCTTGATAAATACAGTCCCAGACCCGTACCTGTTGATCTTTTCTTGCTGGTACCCTGAGAAAATCTTGTGAACAAATGCGGAATATCCTCTTTGGGAATACCGTTTCCGTTATCGGAAACTGAGAATATAAAGTCACCCTCCTGCGCTTTGGCAAACACAACTATTTTGCCGTTTTTATTTGTGTAATTCACCGCATTGCCGCAAAGGTTTATCATAACTCGTTTAATTTCCGCCTTATCAGCGTATATATTGATATTATCATCAATATCACAATTCAAATCAAATTCTATGTTTTTATGTTCCGCAAGCGGTTTCAATTCATCATAACACTGCTTGATCAAATCTTTTGCACAGAATACGGTCTTACAAAGGGTCAGTTTTCCGCTTTCAAACTTATAAACTTCCAATAAAGCGTTGACAAGCCCCAATAAATCCTCGTTACTCTGAAGCATAGTAGACAAAAGCACCTTTTGTTTATCGTCCAGCTCGCCCAAAGACCCGTCAAGGAAAAATTTAAGTGTCTGAATTGCCGCAAGAAGCGGTGTTCTGAGGTCATGAGTAAGTGTTGCAATAAAATCATCCCTTAATCTTTCGGTATCTTTTTGAAGGCTTACATCGCGGATTACACCGACGTAGCGGGGTTTGCCTTCAGAGGAAATGAGAGCAAAATTGATTTCTACCGGAATATTTTTATCACTCAAAGAATTTCTGATAAAGCAGTCTCTTATGAGAATTTCGGATTTATCGGGCCCGAGTCCGAAAATACCGCTTTTATTTTTGCCGGCTTTGTTAAAATCAACGTTATCGGAAAAAGCAATTTCCTGCAATTTCATGTGACAAAGCGCCTGAGAAGAAAGTCCCGTCATATTTTCACACGCGGGATTTACCTGTTCGATAATCCCGAGATTATCAATAATGATTATTCCGTCCGCGCAGTAGTTTATTATTCCACTGAGTTTTGAGTTTGCATCGGACAATTCGCGTGTTCTTTCTTTTACCATTTTTTCCAAATTTTCGGAATAATCTTCCAATTTTGATTTGGCGTCTTCCAGTTCCGCTATTTTTTCACGCAAATTTGACAGAAGATGACTTCTTTCAATACCGTTTTTAATATTAATTATCAAGTCGTCATTATCCCAGGGTTTTTCAATATACTTATACAAGCCGATTTCGTTAATTGCCTTTATTGCATTTTCTTTGTCCGCATAACCTGTCAGAAGAATCATGCTGACTTCAGGATGAAGTTTTTTAGCTTTTGTTAAAAACTCCAGACCGTTCATTTCAGGCATCATAAAGTCTGAAATAATTATGTCCGGAGTTTCTGTTTTTAAATATTCAACGGCTTCTTTAGGGTTATTGAAAAACGCAGCGTCATTGAAACCTTCGACTTTCAGCAAAGTTTTGAAGGCTGATGTAACCATTTTTTCATCATCAACTACTACAATCTTACCCATAACACTATAATAATAATTTATTATTGCGTTAAAGACAAATTGTTTACAAATTCGAAATATTTAATCGTATTCGTGCTTGTGATATTCACGCTTTGCAAGTTCATCATTCAAAAGATACAAAGACGCCTTTTCATCGCCGAAAAGTTTAAGGCTTGTTATAATGTCGCGCGCATTTTTTTCTTCTTCTACCTGTTCTTTGAGGTACCAGTTTATGAAATTACGCGTTGCAAGGTCGCATTCATCCATTGAAAGATTCGCAATAGATTCTATTGATGAGGTTACATAAAGTTCGTGATCAAGAATTTTTTCAAAAACCTGCAATGGTGATGTGAAATTCATATCCGGCACGTCGATTTGTTTTAATTGAACTTTTGTATCGCGGTCAATCATATAATCAAAAATTATCATACCGTGATCAACTTCTTCTTTTGCCTGAACTTTTGTCCAGTTTGCAAAACCGTACAACCCCATATCGTCAAAGTACGCAGACATTGCAAGATATAAATACGCGGAATAAAATTCTTTATTAATTTGTTCATTCAAAATATTTTTTACTTTATCACTAATCATTTTTGCCCTCCCACAGCCCGTGAATATTGCAGTATTCATAAGCCGTAATATTATCTTTTGTTGTGTTAACTGTAATTTCCGGCTGCATACCGGGTTTTAAATATTCAAGACAAACTTTTTGCCTGTCACCGGAAATTGTTTCAATAAATTGAATATAATGTTCGTCAATCATAGGATGCGGAGTTGAACCCACACGGATAATCAATTCGTTGTTTTCATTTTGTACAAAAACCGGAATATGTTTTTCCAAACCTTCGCTTTCCGTATTTTTAGCTTCAAGTAAAGTCATCGGCTCACCGCAGCAAACAAGTTCTCCATGGCCTTCTATCAACACCTGAACAATATTCCCGCAGACTTCGCATCTGTATATTTGTAATCGTTCTGTCATTTTTACCTCCCTTTTCGGAGAATAATACACTCAACTGTCTTTTCCATTGCCCTGTTGTAGCAAACCATAAATATAATCTTTAAAAATCTTAATAATGTAGCAAAAAAAATAATCCCGCGTTTTAAAATAGTGTTATGAAAGCAGCCGGCGTCTCTTTATCAAATCCATATTTCAAATCTGCTAAAAGTTATATTAACAGATCTTTCTGGTATACACAAAATCAAAATTACAAGCCAAGATCTACAATAAAAGAGAATAAAATTGAATATATAGGAGGCTTAATTGCCATCGGACTTGCAATAGTGTCATTTAAAAAGTTTTTCGGTAAAAACACCATTCCGCAGAGCGTTGTAGAGCTTATGCAAAAAAACGCGGGACTTAACAAACTTGATTTTGGCGGACGCACAAGCGAACTTTTAAAAGAAAAAATACTTTATCCGATGAAATCAATATTAATGGGACAAAAGTCACTATTAGGAACGGACATAAAAACAGGATTAATCATATCGGACAAAGATCCTGTTAAGCTGAACAATTACATAAACGCATTTTTGGCACACGCAAAAGCAATAGGTATCCATACGGAAACCCTAAAATATCCCAATAAAAAGCAGCCGCTCAAAGAAGTTCATAAAGCACTTGACAATGCCATAGCGCATTACATGTCAACTGGCGAATGTTCAATCGTAAATATAGGCGATCTGGGCAAAATAAGCAACCTTAAGGTATGTAAAATGGAGAGCGCTTCCAATATAGAAAAAAGACTTGCCGATGTGCCTAAAGGTGTTTTATGGGTAGCAAGAACCACTTCGGGCAACTGCCTGCCGTATTTTTACAATAATCTTCCGACCTTGAGCGTAAAAATAGTTGATTAAAAATATTTGCATAAAAAGTATTTATGATATACTATAAATAAGCCGTGCTCCACGGGGAATTGCAATCTCTCGACCCGAAGCTTATGCGGGGTGCAGAGCCTGTTGTGAGGGTTTGCGGGGTACAGCTGACATAACCGGAATTGATGACGTTTAAATTTATTGCGGCGTAAACTGCCGAACCGTGTCAGGATGGAAACATAGCAGCACTAAGGCAACCTTTGCGGGTGTGATACTTTTAAAAAGAGATTACGATTATTGAGGCTTTATTCTTCAAATTCGATAGACAGTGGCACGGCTTTTATTTTAATTCAGTCTCTTTAATATAACGCGGCCGTGCTTTTACTTCCCGGTAAACCTGCCCTACATATTCCCCGATAATCCCGAGACAGCAGATTTGTATTCCGCCGAAAAAACATAATAAAATTATGTTCGTTGCCCAGCCGTTCGGCGTATTGTGAAAGAATATTTTTTCAAAAACCGTTTCCGCACCTATTACAAAACTTACAAACGCCATTATAAAACCCAGAACAGATACAATTCTCAATGGCACAACGCTGAATGACGTAATCCCGTTCAATGCAAGCCCCATAAGTTTTACCAGATTAAATTTTGATTCTCCGGCCATTCTCGGCTTTACATCAAAATGCACATAGGCCGTCTTAAGCCCCACATCGTTAAAAAATCCGCGCAAAAACAGATATTTTTCAGGGTACATTTCCATAATATCAAGGGCACGTTTGCTTACAAGCCTGAAATCCGAATGGTTCATGGGAATTTTTGCCCCGAGAATATACATTAACTTGTAAAACATAACTGCCGTAGTTTTTTTAAACAGAGTATCAGTGTCGCGGCTGTTGCGGATACCTGAAACAATATCCGCGCCGTCACGGAATTTATCAACAAAGGTTTCAATAGAAAATTCATCCTGCTGCAAATCCGCATCAATGGAAACAGCACAATCACATCCGATATCACGTACACCTTCATAACCTGCAATCAACGCCTTCTGGTTTCCGAAATTACGGATAAATTTTGCACCTTTTACCGCGGGATTTTGCTCATGATAACCGGAAATAATTTCCCAGGTTTTATCTGTTGAGCCGTCATCCACAAGGTAAAGATAACTCTTTTCACTGATTTTATTTTTAGCAGACAAATCATGCAGAATTTCCAAAAGCCTGTCTATAGTAGTATTCAGACACAATTCTTCATTAAAACACGGGATTACAATTGCAAGTATCGGTTTAAACTCACTCATCATTTTTATATTATAATATTTATAAGTTAAATGCAAGGAAATTTTTATGCAGAGGAAATTCATACTGAATGCTGATGATTTCGGCATGTCAAAGGAATTAAATAAAGCGGTTCTGGACGGTCACAACAACGGCTTTTTGACATCAGCAAGCCTCTGTGCAAACGGCAAAGCATTTTCAGCGGCCGTAAATGACATTCTGCCCGAATGTCCGGGGCTTGGTACGGGCGTTCACCTGAATGTTATTGAAGGAAAATCACTTACAAAATGCAAACTTATCACTGATAAAAACGGCAATTTCAACAAAGGTTATTTGTATTTTATGCTTAATTCGCATAAAAAAAGCCTCTTAAACGAACTTGAAGCAGAATTTCGTGCTCAAATTGAGACTGTGAAAAAATATTGCAAACCCGATCATATAGATTCACACGTGCATGTGCACGCAATTCCTAAGATATTTGAACTTACCGCAAAACTCGCCAAAGAATACGAAATTCCTTTTATCAGAACTCAATACGAAAAATTCTACACCATACCGTCTTTGAAAAAACATCTGAATTTGGCCTATTTTATCAACATAATAAAAATTATTCTGCTTAATACCTTTACGTTAAAAAATAAAAATACAGTTAAAAAATACGATTTAAGGACAAATGATTTTATTCTCGGCGTGGGGTACACAGGCATGATGGAGCCAAAGACCGTTGAATTCGGGCTTAAAAATCTTGACGGAGACGGGATTGCAGAAGCACTCATTCACCCGATGTGCTATTCGGGAAACGTAAAAAATCAGCACTCAATTGAATTTTCGATAACTCTTGACAAGCGGCTTGAAGATGCAATCCGCAGAATGGGGTTTGAAATAACAAATTACAAAAACTTATGAAAAAATATTCAGCTGTAGGGGTAATTTTAATACTTTTTGCCGCATTTGCATTCTTTGTATATTGCAAACAGAGCTACACGCCCGTTTTAAAAGTAATTAACCCGGTGACAATTCAAGTTGACTTAAACAACAACGGACGCTATGATGACGGCGAAACCGTCTGCATAACCGATACGGAAACATTCTCACTGGACAAAACAAATTCAGTGCCCGATTTTGCCAAAGATTTCAAACTTTCAATTAATGACATAA
Organism: Candidatus Gastranaerophilales bacterium; assembly: GCA_944326625.1. Lineage (GTDB taxonomy): Bacteria > Cyanobacteriota > Vampirovibrionia > Gastranaerophilales > Gastranaerophilaceae > SIG32. The sequence continues at coordinate 17,398 of CALVER010000002.1, forward strand.
CAAATCTCGGCTACATGGCAGATAATTTTGCAAACAATACTTTAATAAATAATCCTGTAAAGGTGGAATTCACGGGAATACAAACCCCTGTATGCAAGTTTGCGGAAATTTACTTACACAACGAAAAATATTCCGAAATTTTAAAAAATTCCGGATTTGCGGCAGTAAACGGCAATTTTTCGGAAGAGAATTTCAAAGAAAAGCTTAAATATGCAAGACAGCAGGATCTTGTAATTTTAAACTTAAAAAGCAACAAATACCACAAACTTGACTGCAAATACGGACTGCTAAGCTCGGATTTTTCTGTTATTCCCCGTAAACAAGTCCCCAAAGACGCGACGCCGTGCAAATTTTGCCACGTAAAAACACCGGAGAAAAAATCTTTCCGCCTGCAGGAGATTAGTTTTAAAAAACAAAATTTCACTTGCGCTGACGGAAAAATAAGGTTAATCTTGACGGATTTTACAATGAAATTAAAACCTGACAGAACCTGCACGGAAAAAGCCTGCATTGAACTTGTAAATGAAATAGATAAGGCAGAAAATTCCATTGATATGGCGGTTTACGGAATGAACTTAATCCCGAAACTTTATGACGCGCTTCATAATGCTAAATTCCGCGGGGTAAAAATCCGCATTGTTTATGACAAATCCTCATCTCCGGACAAGGATTACTACACGGAAACCTCAGAATATTTAAAGCTTGCGGACGAATTCAAATCGGATTATCTGCCCGACAAACCAAACTTCTCAAACAAAATTATGCACAACAAATTCATAATTATAGATAATAAAACCGTGTTCACAGGCTCCATGAACCTGAGTGCGTCAGGACTTTCCGGCTACAATTCGGATGCTGTTGTCATTATAAATTCATACGAAATCGCAAAACTTTATACAGCGGAATTTGAACAAATGCTTTCGGGCAAATTCCATGAACTAAAAACAAAACCGCAACTTCAGAATGATTTTACATTGGACGGGACAAAAATCAGCATCTATTTTTCGCCTTATGACAAAGCCTCCGAAAAAATCATCCCGATAATTGATAATGCGCGGAAATATATTTATGTTCCTGCATATTTAATTACTCATCAAGGAATTACATCCGCATTAATCCGCGCAAAACAGCGAAATATAGACGTAAAAATTATTATAGACACAAACAGCACATCAACACGTAATACCAAATATTTAATGCTCCGGCAAAATAAAATTCCCGTAAAAACAGAAAATTACGCAGGAAAACTTCACTCAAAATCAATGATTATTGACGACAAATACGTAATTACAGGCTCAATGAATTTTTCAAACAGCGGCGAGAATAAAAACGACGAAAACGTATTGATAATTGAAAATCCGAAACTTGCAAAAGAATACAAAGAATTTTTCACCTATTTATGGTCAAAAATTCCCGACATATACCTGACACAAAATGCGAGAGCCGAAAGTAAAGATTCAATCGGCTCCTGCACAGACGGTATTGATAACGATTTTGACGGATTAATTGACGCAAAAGATCCCGGCTGCAGATAAGCTATCACCTCAGGATGACCCGTAAACATACCTCAGGCACCACTGGAGACAATATACTACCGTCATCCCGCAATAAATGCGGGATGACGTGTATTGATAGACCAAAGACAAAAGTGTTGTCCTGCCTTTGGCAGTGCGGAATTTTTCCAAAACTGCTTTTTATATAACACTTATTCCCTTATTTACTTATTACCTTATTCACTTCTTAGTATCTTACTGCCTTAGTATCTTTTTACTTGAGATCCTGAATGTTATTTTTATGTCATTACGAGGAGTGTGCGAAACACACGACGTTGTAATCTCATTCAATTCCAAAAACTTTGCGACTGCCACTGCCACGTTTCGCAGTATTCATTGCAATTACAAATTTTTCAGGAGTTTGTCAAGATATTTAGTAATCGGTAATAATTTTAGCTTCAACGTCTTTTCTTGCGTTAATACTGTTTGAGAGACTTTTAGCAAGTTCTGCTGCTGTATTTGCCGTGTAAAATTTTCCGCTCGTGACAAGCGCTGCACACTGTAATTGTTCAAGATCATCTTTGTCATTTATGTTAAATGCTATAACGTCAATATTAATATCTTTACGCGTTTTTATAAGTTCCATGGCATATTCGCAAGGGCTTTCGTCGCAATTTTCACCTCCGTCGGTCAAAAGTATAATTCGTTTTTTGCCGGAAAAGCCTAAAAAATCATTTTTTACCGCCTGTTTTAAAGAATAAGTAATCGGTGTCATGCCTTTGGGCTGAGTTTTGTATAAAGATGCCGAAATTGCGGCTGCGCTGGAAGCGGATACAGGAACCAGCAAGCTGGAAGCGCGGCAAGCATCCATTGCAGTAAAACCGTTTTTATGTCCGTAAACTCTGAGCCCGACCTGCGTATCAGGGCTGATACTCGGAAGAATTTTTGCCATTGTTTCTATCATTAAATCTACTTTTTCCCTGCCATCCAAATATTCGGTCATGCTGTTTGAAAAATCCATAATAAACAGTATTCTTTCGCCGTTTGCGGAATTCACCGAATAATTTTCCGGCCCGTAAACTTTGTAATCACTTGCTAAAACAGCACTACATAAGTAAAATAGCGTAAATAAAATTAACCTCAACATATTAAAATTATTTATTAATATTTAGTGCAGTGCACTTTACAAGTTATCTAACCTGATTGACCTTTATTTTTTCTTGCAATATCATAAAAATATTATGAGCAAAGATTTAATTAAACAGGCTGAAAATGCCTTAAGGGAACAATTTGAAGAAATAGACGAAATAAGAGATTACAATCAGGAAAAAGTTTTGAAGGCTTTTGTTGAAAACAAAGTGGCGCCGGAACATTTTTATACTGTTTCAGGATACGGACATGACGACTTAGGCCGTGAAGTTTTAGACAGAGTATTCGCAGATATTTTCAAGGCTGAAAAAGCAATTGCAAGAATTCATTTTGCCTCAGGAACCCATACTCTTGCATGCTGTCTTTTCGGAAATTTAAGACCGGGAGACAAACTTATCTCCGCTGCCGGAACGCCTTACGACACAATGCTTGAAGTCATAGGCACCGCTGGTGACGAGGTGACAAAAGCAGATTCGTTAATTGCCCACGGGATACAATATGACGAAGTACCGCTGAAAAACGGCAATGAAGTTGACCTTGAAAAACTTGAACAATCAATAGACAACACGGTTACAATGGTTTTAATACAACGATCAAAAGGGTATTCAACCAGAAAATCGCTTACCGTCGAAGAAATCGGAAAAATTTGCGAAATTGTTAAACGCAAAAATCCTGACTGCATTTGCTTTGTTGATAACTGTTACGGCGAATTTGTCCAGAAAATTGAGCCTCTTGAAGCCGGAGCCGACTTAATTGCGGGTTCATTGATAAAAAATCCTGGCGGCGGAATAGTGGAAGCCGGCGGATACATTGCAGGCAAAGAAAAACTTGTTACCCATGCGGCTAATCGTCTTACTGCACCGGGAATAGGATACGAAGGCGGCGCAATGTTTAACCAGCACAGGCTTATTTTTCAAGGGTTGTTTATGGCGCCTTCCGTTGTTGCGGATGCCGTGAAAGGTGCTGTTCTTGCAGCAAAAATCTTTGACGACATCGGGTTTGACTCATATCCGAAATACAATGATGTGCGCTCTGACATAATCCAGAATATAATTTTTAACGCACCTGAGCCATTGGAACATTTTTGCAGGACAATTCAATCCTTATCGCCCGTAAACGGCTATGTTACGCCAATTCCTGAATATGTTCCGGGTTATGAGGACAAAATTATTATGGCAGGCGGAACATTTATTGAAGGCTCTACCATAGAATTATCCGCCGACGGTCCCATGCGTCCGCCTTATGTCGCATATATGCAGGGCGGTCTGAATTATGCACATGTCAAAATAGCACTCAAAAAAATCCTCGAAAAATATTCCGCTTAACGGTAATTGTTAAGATTTTTAAAGGCGGAGATAGCTATTAATAACTAATTCTAAAGAATTATATCATTTTTAAATATTAAAAACTTTGACAAGAAAAATTTTGTGGTATGCTGTTATTAAATCTCGACATTGAGTGTTTAAAAAATTCGTTTTATACATAAGAAGAAAGGTATAGTTATATGTCATTACCAAACGTAGCATATTTTTCAATGGAAATCGCTATGGATCAATCATTAAGCACTTATTCCGGCGGTTTAGGATTTCTTGCAGGCTCACACATGTTATCGGCAGGATATCTTCAATTACCGATGGTAGGTGTTACAATGCTTTGGTCATACGGTTATTACGACCAGAGAATTGATCACAAAGGTCAGGTTGAAGTTGCATATATAAGAAAATATTATGACTTTTTAACCGATGTAGGCGTCACAACAGAAGTTGATATATTCGGTGAAAAAGTTAAAGTTAAAGCTTACAAGGTTGAGCCGGAACTTTTCGGGACATGCCCCGTATATCTTTTAACAACAGATATTGACGGCAACAGCGACTGGGCAAAGAGCATTTCTTATAAACTTTACGACGGTAATGAAAAAATAAGAATTGCACAGGAAACAGTGCTTGGTGTAGCCGGTGTCAGAATGCTTCAGGCAATCGGATACAACTTTGACGTAATCCACATGAACGAAGGCCACGCGCTCCCTGCTGCATTTGAACTTTTAAGACAATATAACGGCAATCTTGACGAAGTTAAGAAGAAAACCGTATTCACAACCCACACACCGGTTGCCGCAGGTAACGAAGTTCACTGGGTAGACACGCTTTTGGAAGGCGGATTTTTCGCAGGATGTTCAAGAGAAACAGCCGTAAACCTGGGCGGCGAAAACTTCTCATTGACTGTTGCGGCTTTGAGAATGAGCAGAATTGCAAACGCCGTATCACAGCTTCACGGTCTTGTTGCAAACAAAATGTGGGAATGGGTTGACGGAAGATGCCCGATTCGTGCTATCACCAACGCCGTAAACCTCCACTACTGGCAGGATGAACGTATTAAAGAAGCTCATACGCCGGAACAATTGCTGGCTGTTAAACGCGAAATGAAATGCGAATTGTTTAAATATATTGCAAACGTTGCAGGTAAAAGATTTGACCCTGACGTGTTAACAATTACCTGGGCAAGAAGATTTGCGGATTATAAACGCGCATGGTTGATTTTAATGGATAAAGACAGAATTAACAAACTTCTGGATTCCAATAAAATCCAAATTATCTTTGCCGGTAAATTCCATCCGGATGATGTTATGGGCAAAGAAATGTTCAATAAACTTCTCAACCAGTCACATACATTGAAAAATGTTGTTGTGCTTCCGGGATACGAATTACAATTGTCAGGAATGCTTAAACGCGGTTCAGACATCTGGTTAAATACACCTTTAAGACCGTTTGAAGCTTCAGGTACTTCCGGCATGTCTGCTAATGCAAACGGCGCATTGCACCTTTCAATTTATGACGGCTGGACAGTTGAAGGTACATTTAACGGAATTAACGGCTATACTGTTGAATATCCTGAACTTGATGACGAAATGCCGTGGGAAGAACGTCACTGGAAAGATCATGAATGCATGATGAATATTATTGAAAATCAAATCATTCCGACATATTACGAAAACAAACAGGAATGGGCAAGATTGATGAGACAGGCAATAAGAACATCCGAAGCCTACTTCAACTCTGATCGTATGGTAATCGAATACTACAACAGATTATATAAACCGATTGCACACGATGATTCCTGCGCAGGCACGGCGAAAAAAGAGATGAAAATCTCTGAAACTCCGACATTTGATGCCTGGACTTTCTCAAATATTAAATAAAATGTTGACTTTATATAATATTTCATTAAAAAGAGGTTACGTTGTGTAATCTCTTTTTTTCTTGTTATTAGTGTATTTCGGCGGTTAATGTAAAGAAATATTACAAAAAATAGATGAAAAATTAAAGAAAAAAATAAAAATGCCGTATACATAAGCACAAGGAAAAAAAACGAAAGGGAACAAAGTCATGGGTATGGCAGCATCACAGGCTAGATTTTTAGGCCTCACAGCAAGAAAGACAAACGTAGAATATGAAGGACAGCAGGTTAACCAGCAGAGAACAACATTGGCTAACCAGTCAGCTAACTACTATAATCAACTGCTTGGCATGACTGTTCCTGTTCCTCCTTCAACAGCAGATTATACAAAGACTGTTTATACATTCAAAGATGGCAACTTACAAAATTCAGTTACATCTTTGATTGCACAGGCAGACGGAACTTATTTAGTAAGCTATGTATCTTCCTGGACAAACGATTTTACACCTGTTTCAGCAGGCTCAGCAATTGTTACCAGAAATGATGCAAATACTGAACATTATGTAGGCGCAACCGAATTAAGAGTTCTTGGAACAGGTATCGGTGCTGACGGTGCATACACCGGTGATGATGAATATCTTAATTCACTATCTGCTGAACAACGCGAAAAATTATTAAAAGAAGAAGAAGAATACATAGAAATGTTAAACAATAAATATTGTGGCGGTAAAGACGAAGATTGGTACGTAAGATACGTACTCAACACTTCAACCGAAACTTGGACTCCTATGTTCTACAGAAAAGACCAGGTTGACAACGCAATTTATTCAGAAGAAGGTACTTCTCAATCAAACATTAATGCTTATACTATCGGTTCTGCACAGGAAACCGAAGAAATCAAAGGTGTTACTGCAAGATTGGAAAAAGATACTACAGGTCGTTATACAAACATCACATTGTATGCAGACACTGATCATCCTGTAACTTACGCACTGACAACCAACACATTGACAGATCAGGATGCTTATGACGATGCAATGAACCAGTACGAATACGACAAACACCAATACGATCAATCAATACAAGAAATTAACGCTAAGATAGAAATTATCCAGGCACAAGATAAAAACTTGGAATTACGTTTGAAACAACTCGATACGGAACAAGACGCAATCCAGACAGAAATGGACGCTGTTCAAAAAGTTATCGAAAAGAACACAGAATCTACATTCAAAACATTCGGTTAATAAACGGCACCTGCCCTCTTTCAAGAGGCGCAGGTACGGAAAGCCGGACAAAGATTCTCGACTTTATCTTATTTTATATCAACGTAATTCATTTTTTTGCAGATTTTTCTGTAGTTACTTCCATACCTGCAAGGATGGAATGGCTACGTTCCCCTTTTTTCCTTCACGACCTTATCCCAAGGTCGTTTTTTTTGAGTTATTTTAAAGCTGCATAAAGCCTTGCAAAGAAACATGAAACGTGCTGTATAGAATCCACTCTGACCCACTGGCGTGTTGCTTTAAACCTTATGCCGCCGACAGATTTTTCGGGATTTTTATGCGAATATGAATTAATTTCGTTGTTATAGAGCAAAAATTGGCATTTTGCGGTCAATTTGCAGGCATTCAGAAGTTTTTGAGCTAATTCATCCCAGCCCAGATACTTAGCAAGATAATATGACGCAACAAGCCCTTCCGAGCGCGCGCCGTCCGGATAAAAATGATCTCCCCAATCGTAAAAATAGCCGCCTTCATAATCAATATACGGCGAGTCATCGCGCTTGTAAGTTTTTTGAATCATTGTCATAGCGTCATTAAACACAAATGCAAGATAATTTTCTTTTTGAAAATCTTCATTTTTCGCCCATTCTTCTATTGCCTGCATAAGCCACGCATCAGAAGGCAATTTGGTAAACAAATCAGCATAAATTTTCGGACGCTCATCAATAATCCAATCCAGAGCTTTTTCAGACATTTTTTTGACTTCTGAAACAAGTTCTTCATCGGGGAAATTATTTGCAAAAAGCGCAAGCCCCAGAAGCGCTTCACCCGGATAATAAAACGAAAAAGTTGCTTTACGTTCTTCATCAGACATTTCAATTAAAGGCTCGCCGTTATGGTATCCCGGATGAATATAATACCCGAGGAATTCGCCGCTCGGACAAATTCTGCTCAACAAATGTCTTGCATAGCCTTTAATATATTCATCATAAGACGCGTCACCCGTTGTAATTCTATATTGCATCATTGCAACAAGCAATACACCCGTTCCGCCGAGTTTTGCTTTTTCATTACAAAATGCAAAATACCCTTTGCCCCATTGTGTTTCCTGTTCACGGGTTATTGAAACGCTCCAGTCAAGAGCTTTTTTTGCAGCAGTAATATATTTTTCATCGGATGTCAATTGATACAGCCTGATAAGCGAAATAACTCCGCCGCAGTGCCGCAAATCATTATAATACAGGTTATCTTCGGATCTATTCGGGTGTTCATGGTCTTTTCTTGTGTCGTCACAGCAGTCGTAATAATACAAAAATCTGCCGTCATCGTACATATTTTTAATAAGCCAGTCAACAGACGTTTTCATCTGGTTAAATAACGTATCAACGTCAAATTCATCATACAAAACGTTTCCGCGGTAGAGCGGAATACATTTGTCTTTATATGACACAAACGCACGGCTTTTGAACAAATAAAATTCCGCAGACGCGTCCTGCTCCAAAAGTTTCAATCGTTCGGGAATTTTATCGGTAATTTTACCAATCGGAGACTTTTTCGCAAGAGTCTGCAAAACCTGCCCGAGCCCCATATGGCTCAATGACACTGCATCCGTCGGCATATAATAATATGAAGTTCCGTTCATTCTGAGCTCAAGCCCGTTAATCCCGATTTCAAACCTTTCATCATTAAAAAAGAATTGGTTTAATTTTTTAAATTCAACGCGGCGTCTGTCAGTCATATATTCAAGCATAATACGGCATTTATTTTCGTCAGCTACATCAAATTCAGAAAATCTTTTATGGTTCCTGAGCATTTCAATATCACGATTAAGAGTTACAAGAAAATTATTACGTCTGCTGCCGTAGCGGATAAATTTTCTGCCTGATTGGAAAAGCGTAATATAAGTCAGTGTCTCGGAGGGGTTATATTTGATAAAATTTGAAAGTTCCAGCCCCTTTAAACTGACAGGTTCTCCCGTCGCAAGAGATTTGCGGATTACAGCCAAAAGCTTGCCGACTTCCGTAAAATCCTGCTTGAAATACTCTCTTTCTTTGTCGTTTTGTAATTTAAAATCTTGAATAACGCTTTCCATAAGTTTATAATAACACCATGCCCAACATTAGGCAAATAAATAAACGTAAAGATTTATTTAATATTTTGACATGACAAAAAAGTTATAGTTCAATAATAATAAGACTTGGTAGGAATTTTATAAATTTATGTACATAAAACAGCTTGAAATTGATAATTTCAAATCATTTGCCAACAAATCCGAAATACCGTTATTAAAAGGTTTCACAACAATATCTGGACCGAACGGCTCGGGGAAAAGCAACATAATCGACAGCATTTTATTTGCACTGGGCTTAGCAAATGCCGGAGAGCTTCGTGCTGAAAATTTGTCGCACTTTATTTCCACCTATACCAAGCGTAATGATGCACTGGTAAAAGTAACTTTCGGCGATATGGAGGGCGGACGTGATTTAAGCATTGCAAGGCGCATAAGAAAGTCCACTCAGGGCTATGCAAGTACTTATTACCTGAATGACAGCGTTACAACGCTTTCCAATATTCATGCAGTGCTTGAAAAATATAACGTAACCCCCAACAGCTACAACGTAATGATGCAGGGCGACGTCATGGGAATTACAAATTGTTCTCCGAAACAGCGCCGCAAAATTATTGACGAAATAGCAGGCATTGCGGATTTTGACAGAAGAATAGAACAGGCAACAAATGAATTAACAACGGTTGAACAGCGTGTTGAGCGTTCAAGCGTTATTTTGAATGAAGTTGACACCCGACTTGACCAATTAAAAGAAGAACGCGAGGTTGCTCTTAAATACCAGAAATTACGCGAAGAAAAAACTTCTCTGGAAAGCCAGATTAATACAGTCCGCTTTTTTGACATAAAAAGAAATCTTGAACAGGCACATGAAAATATCCTTGAATTTACCAAAAAGAAAAAAGA
>CALVER010000003.1 GCA_944326625.1 Candidatus Gastranaerophilales bacterium
GTAGCACCGGCTTTCTTTTTAAAGTCGTTAAGACGATAAGACGTTAGGACGTTAAGTTCTTTACCGTGAGCTTCGCTAAGATATTTGTCATTCCGAACTTGTTTCGGAATCTCATCATGAGCTGATAGCCCCCTCTCCCTTAATCCCTCTCCCGTAGGGCGAGGGAAATGACTTTTGTCATCCCGCACTTGTTGCGGGATCTTTTCTTGAGATCCTTCGGCTAACACATCACTATGCCATGACAAGTCTATGTGTTGTCGTGGTTCAACCACCCCTCGCCCCCTAGGGGAGAGGGTAGGGAGAGGGGCTTTTCTCTGCGTCACAGCTGCTAGATTCTGAAACAAGTTCAGGATGACATGACAAGGCACACCAATGTCTAGTGTATTGTCGTGCCTCAGGCACTTCAGGATGACAGGCTCACTTCGACCACAACTATGTAGGTCGGATTTACTAACCCGACTGCTACTTCTTAGTGCCTTAGTGCCATAGTATCTTAGTATCTTTACTAAACCAATACCGCCAAAACCCTTGTTAAATCTAGCTAGGAGAGACGCCCCCCCCCGTTTTGCAAAATTTTCTCATTCTTCATAAGCTTTTTCTCCTTTTTTCTTTTTAATTATAACATTATAACGAAATTTTGACAATATACTAAAATGTTTTTTATATTTGTACTATAATTTAATTATGATAAACATTCCAAACATAATTGAACGCCTCCGCGAAATCATGGAAGATGAAACGCAGGACAAGCTTAGAGAAGAACTCGACAGCTATCACAGCGCTGATTTAGCAGATATATTCCAGGAAATGAAGCCGGAAGAACGACTTCAATGCTTCAAGCTGCTTGATTTGGAAAAACAGGCGGATTTGATGGAATATTTATCACCGCAATTGCAAGTGGAATTGCTTGGCGATATTGACGAAGAACTCGCTTCCAAAATTATTACAAAACTTCCGCACGACGCTGCGGCTGACGTTTTGGGCGATATGGAAGACGACGAAAGCGAAACTTATCTTGATAAGCTTCCGCATAAATTCTCCGCCGAAGTCAGAGAACTTTTGACATATAACGAAGATACCGCAGGCGGTATCATGAACCCCTCTGTTTTGACCGTAAACTGCGGTATGACAGTTCTTGATGTCTTAAACCACATTAGAATTAAAGCAGAGCAGGACAACATGGAATTGTATTATGTGTATGTTGTCGATAAACAAAATCACCTTCTAGGAGTTGTGTCATTGAGAAGCCTTTTGACATCTCCGATAAATAAAAAAATCGAAGACATAATGATTTCGGACATTGTAAAACTTCACGTTGACGATTATCAGGACTATATCGCGGACGTATTTATGAAATACCAATACAATGCCCTGCCCGTTGTTGATTTATACAACCGGCTTAAAGGGATGATTACATGGGACGATGTTCAAGATATCGTCGAAGAAGAAACCACTGAAACAATCTATCAGTCATCAGGTATTTCAACTGAACTGGTTGATGAAGATGAAATCCTTTCAGGGAATATTTTTAATGCGATACGAGCAAGAACTCCATGGCTTTTTATAACTCTTATAGGAGAATTTATTGCCGTAAATGTTGCGCATCATTTTGACACCACATTAGCGGCATTACCGATAATCGCAATATTTATGCCGCTTTTAGCAGGTCTTGGGGGTAATATAGGCACCCAGAGCATTACGCTTATGGTTCGCGGACTTTCAACCGGACAGGTAACCTTGAGTTCCGCAATGTACCATATTATGCGAGAAATGCTTATAGGACTTTGTATCGGAATATTTTTCGGAACCATGACAACGCTTGTGACATGGGGATGGCAGCATAATGTTGAATTGGGAATTGTTGTCGGAATTGCAATGGCAATTAATATGACTATGGCAACAATTATCGGAACTTTTACTCCGTTTGCGCTTAAAACAGTAAACGTTGACCCCGCGGTTGCGTCAGGCCCTGTAATTGCAACGACTATTGACGTTGTAGGGCTGGCCGTTTATTTTACACTCGTGTCAACATTTTTGTTGCACGTTATTTAAAAGGTAAGGAAATATGACAAATAATAATCTGCAAGATGAAAGAGAGAATTCACAAAACCCTGTTGATAATTATTTAAAACATGCTGAAGATGAGAGAAAAGAACAGTCATCATTTTTAAAAATTCTGGCGGCAATGATGATTGCTTTTGCCGCAGTAATTTTTGGGCTGTTTTTATTCGCGGATAATAAAGAATTTTTGGAAGATGAATTTGGTCAGGATTCTTTTATAACAAAATTATTCGTAAAACTTAACAGCAGCAATTCCGATAAAGAAAAAGCCGAATTTACATTACCGTTTGGCCCCAGAAAACAAAATATACTGCTTCTCGGAGTGGATTCAAACGGTGAAGGTGCCGACCTTTGGGAAGGCACACGAACTGATACCATCGTTCTATTAAATATTGACCCCAAAAGCAAATCGCTTAATGCAATTTCAATCCCTCGCGACAGCAAAGTATATCTTCCGAAAGATGCAGGAATTCAAAAAATTAACGCTGCACATGCAATCGGCGGGATTAACATGACAATAAAAACAATTGAAGATACTCTCGGTGTCAGAGTTGACCGCTATATTATGGTTCATGATGAAGCTGTAAGAAAAATCGTTGAGGCGCTCGGCGGCGTCGATATTTATATTGAAAAAAACATGCACTACAACGATTATGCAGGAAAACTTCACATAAATTTAACAAAAGGAGATCACCACTTAGACGCCGATGAAGCAATAGGATATTTGCGCTTCAGACATGACGCCATGGGTGATATAGGCAGAACTCAGCGCCAGCAATGGTTTTTAAGAGGTTTATTAAAGAAAATGCAAAAACCTGAAACAATTGCTAAAATTCCGCAAATTCTGTCCATAGCAAAACAATATGTTAAAACTGACATGTCTTTATATGAAATGTCACAGTATGCCGCACTCGCAAAACACTTTGACATAGACAGCATAGAAATAGCAACCCTTCCGGGCGCTCCGAACAAAAAAGGATATACAAGCTACTGGATTTTAGATCCCGAAAAAACTCAGGAAGTTGTAAACAGGCTGATTTACAGAGAACGGGTAAAAAGCGATAAAACCCAATTTGTTGCAAATGTTATGTATTCAAATGACAAAGCCGATGAAGCCCAAACGCTTATTGAAACTCTCAAAAATAATAATGTCGACATTAAATGCACAGGTAACTCAAACGCAACCCATGCACAATTTATTGCCCACACAAAAGATGTTACGCCGGAATATTACAATTGGCTGAGGAAAAAAGTTCCTGATATTAAGTCCCGCCAATTTGTCTATGATCCTGTCAACTACTACTGTGCAGACACGGACTTTACAATAATTATTGCCGGTCAATAAATAATGGACAAATCTCAAAAAATATGCTAAAATTAAAATATTAAAGCTGGAGGATAGATTATGGAACCGACAATACCTGTTGATATAAATTCGCTTGTACAGCAGGCTGCCCAAGCGCAGGCACAGGCACAACTTTACGGTACACTTAAAACAATCGGAGTCGTAATTTGTGTTATTCTTGTACTTTTGTATATTGCTTACGTAAAACTTATCGCAAAAAAGAACAAAGTACGTGAAGCACTTGCAAGTATTGACGTTCAGCTCAAAAAAAGATATGACTTAATCCCGAACATTTTGTTCATGGCTAATAAATTTATGGAACATGAAAGAGGACTTTTGGACGATATCACAAAACTTCGGACAGAAGCCGTTAAAATGTCCTCAAATTTTGACAACGTAAAAGAAAAAATTGCACTTGATGCGGAAATTAAAAATAAAATGGGACAATTAATGGTGTCAGTAGAAAATTATCCGCAGTTAAAATCCGATCAAACAATGATTCAGGCTATGTCAACTTATAACGAAGTTGAAGAACATATAGCAGCTGCACGCAGATTTTATAACAGTGCAGTACTTGACTTAAACAATGCAGTGGAGACAGTACCTACCAAATGGTTTGCGGAATCATTGGGTATAAAGTCCGAACTGCCGTACTTTGAAATAACAGATGAAAAGGAACGCCGGAGTATAGACGCAAAAGCGTACTTTTCATAAAAAGGTTACGCGGCGCAAGTCAGCAAAGCCTTAATACGCGTGCCTGTAGCTCAGTTGAATAGAGCGTCGGTCTCCGAAGCCGAAGGTCACGGGTTTGACTCCCGTCAGGCATAAGGGTTCGTAGCTCAGTAGGATAGAGCAACGGTTTCCTAAACCGGAGATCGCGGGTTCGACTCCCGCCGGGCCCTGATTTTTTGACAGATTAATATAGGAGTAATATATGTTTTTAAGAATTCTGAACGCTGTAAAAAATATCGGTTTAACAAGTATAATCGCCATAGTGCTCATACTTGGAGTATTAATTTTTTCACTGCTTGTATGGCAGACCCCGCGGCAAATTTATGCATTCCCGTCGGCCGAAGGTTACGGCGCGTTCACAACCGGCGGAAGAAGCGGCGTTGTTTACCATGTTAGAACGCTTGAAGATACAAACGAATTGGGTTCTCTCAGATATGCGCTTAATCAAAAAGGTCCGAGGACAATCGTTTTTGACGTATCCGGCATAATTGAGCTTAAATCGCCGCTCGTGATTAAAAACAATGACTTAACAATCGCAGGTCAAACAGCACCGGGAGACGGAATTTGCATAAAAGATTTCCCCGTAATTGTTGAAGCTGATAACGTAATTATAAGATTCATAAGATTCAGACTCGGCGAAAAAAACAACGAAAGCGCTTTGATTGTGAAAAACCGCCACGATATAATTATCGACCACTGTTCAATGAGCTGGGCTCCTGTTGATAACGTAACTCTGTACAACAACCGAAAACTTACAATGCAATGGTGTATTTTAAGTGAAGCTTTAAATAAAAGCTTGAAAAACGGTCTGGGAGCAACACTTGGCGGTTACAGCGCATCATACCACCATAATTTATTTGCCAGCAACAGAACAAATAACCCTTCTTTCTACAAATCAACCCATACAAATATTTTAGGGCTTGAAACAATAGATTTCAGGAATAATGTTTTATATAACTGGGGAACATCCTCAATAAGCGGAGCCGAAAGCGGTACCTACAATATAGTCAATAACTATTTTAAATTCGGCCCTGCAACAAATATTCCTTCAAGAAGCCAAATTCTTGAAGTTCCTAACGCAAACAGGCGAGGAATTGTATATGTCAGCGGTAATTATGTCCACACAAACCCGCTTCAGACAAACGACAACTGGATGGGTGTATATCCCAATATGGATTACATAAAAACATCCAAAAATCCTGTACTTACAAGAAATGAATTTGAACATGAACCTGTCACAACCCAAATGGCAGAACCGGCATACCAAAATGTAATCAAATATGCAGGGGCGTCATACAAACGAGACTTTGTAGATAACCGTATAGCGCAAGCCGTTGAAACCTACATATCAGGAGCCTCAGACAGCAGAGGTTTAATAAGATCACCGGAAGATGCCGGCGGATATCCTGAATACAAAAGCGATGTACCAAGTGTTGATTCAGACGGTGACGGCATACCTGATGATTGGGAATTCAATCATAACCTTAACCCCTATGACGGCGGCGACGGTAAAAGCATGACAAAAACAGGTTACACAAATCTGGAAATTTACCTAAATGAAATTGTGGATGATATAGTTAAACAGCAAAATCAAAAAGCAATTCCGACAATTGATACACTGAAAATGCTTGTTCAGGCGACTGCTAATAAACTGAAGAAACATTAAAAACAGTTGGTAATAAGACTTAAATCTTAATGTTTTTATATCGAGCCTATCCCAAGGCTCGTTTTTTTGTGCTACGCACGTAGGTATGTCTGACAGTTTTGGTGTTCCTATCAATATCAATGTGAAGGTGCCAAAGGCACGGCAGCTTACCGTTATTCTGGGCGGTAGCGAAGAATCCATGATAAGCTAAATTGCTTCGCATCCGCTCGTAATAACACAAAAACTCTTAGAGAATATTTAACCTATTCTGCCAAGCAAACTGCCTGAAAATGGCTTAGCTGGCGGCTTTGAATTGAGGATAAATAACGGCCTGCCATATTGAATTCTGCGCCATAGGCATGTTTAATCCATCCTGATGAATATTCGACGTTACTCCAGAGATAATAATAATTTCCGTTAAGAGTAAAGCCTAAATCAATTTTATTATCGCGAGTGTAGTGAGCAATATTACTTGTCTGACTAGTGTCTGGCATATTATCCTTGCCGCCGCAAGCTTTTACTGCACCTGCCCAGTAATCATCATCAAAAAAGCAGTTGTTAATTCCAAGATCATCTTTTAAAGATTCACATTCAGCTTGAGTCAACGGAGTAGGATAGAACGGAGCAGTGTAACAAGTACCGTTAATTTCAAAAGAACAAGGCTTGTGCCCGTCAATTTCAGTAACATTAATGTATCTTAAGTCTTTCCCGTCAGTATTAGGCTTTTTGAAGCCGTCTGTATCATAAAGTAAAGCCAAACAAGAAGTTCCTGTGAATTGATTAGTAAAAGGGTTTTCTTTACAATTGGGATTATATGCGATAATACCTGAAGTACCATTAGCGAATTGAACGCCTATAGTTTCAGTATCCCAGTCATGCTGTCCTAACCCAGCGGCGGTTTTAACGTTTTCAGTGCTTACTTGAAGCTCATTTTTACCCCAGTAGACTTTATCTTCAAAACAAGACATAATATCGTCATTGGCGCAAACCTTAGTAATCTTAAAGTGCTTTCCTAATCCCGCAACAAAATCGGCAGTATTAGAATACCCTGCTAGAGATTGTTGTGTATTCATGGTTTTAAGAGCTTCTTCAAGTTTACGTACAAAGACCTGAGAAGAAGTATTCCAGGCTTTGTTCTGATAATTTGCAACAAGAGTAGGAATAGTCATTGCAGCAACAACACCGATAATAGCTAAGGTAATTAAGACTTCTGCAAGAGTAAAACCCTTGTTCTGTCTACTTAGAGGAGTCGCCCCCCCCCATTAAGCAAGCATAACTTCATTTTCATAATAGTTTCTCCTTTTAAAAACCTAATTGTTCACGTGTTTTCATTCTGCCGCAGGATTTGTCCTCGTCGCAGAAACCGTATCTTTCACATTTGGGGACTAAATACGGTTTCAGCCATGGTTCTTCCGCGACAAGCGCATCGCACATCAATTTAACCATAGTTCTGATTTCATATTGCGCGCGGGTACAAAGCCTTAAGTTTGCAAGATGAATCATTTCTCTTAAGTTCAGACTTGCGACAAGCGAACTTGCTGCGGCATTAGGGAGAACAAATCTTGCATCTTCCGCAGGTATTCCAGCCTCAACAAATTCCTGATACTGTTCTGAAATCTTGTTCATAAAGTCAACAAATTTCGCCTTTAATTCATCATTTTTTTCAATTGTCGGAGGGATTATATAATCGAATTGACCTTTTTCCTTAACATATCTTTGGGATTTTTGAGAAAAAGACATGTGTCTGTGGCGTACAAGCTGGTGAGTGCAGGCGCGGGACACATTTGAAATCGCAAAAGTCACCTGAATGTGTTCAATAGTTGAATAATGACCGGAGGAAATAACTCTGTTTATAAGCTTTAACATTTTTTCCTCATCATCAGCGCCATTATATATATTTATCGGATAATCCGCGCTGTAACAAGTTCTGCAAGCCGTATAAACAGTTTTCAACATATTTTCCGGTTTGGATATTAAATTTACAACCGGCTTGTTATTTCCTTCCATAAAATTCTCTCCCTTTATAAAAAATTGTAGCCGACTTTTGAAAAAGGGGCTACAATGTAAATTTTTGATAACAATTTTAAGCTTTTTTGCTGCCGTAACGTTTATTGAATCTTTCGACACGTCCTTCAGAGTCAAGAATTTTCTGCTGACCTGTGTAGAACGGGTGGCATTTGTTGCAGATTTCAACCGTAATATTATCTACAACAGAGCCGGTTTCAATTTCGTTACCGCATACACACTTGATTGTTGTTTTCTTATAATCAGGATGTATACCTTTTTTCATTTTCTACCTCATTTCTTTTTATCAAGATTCCAAACTTGAATATTTCGACTAACAATATTTTATATTGCTAAATACTAAAACGCAAGCGTTTTTTAAAATTCATTAATTTTCATGCAAACGCATGAGAAAAGCATGCCAATACAATATAAAAGGTTGATGTAATTTTTATGCCGATTTGAAATAATATACAGGTAACCCGTCTTATAGGAAAAACAAATGAATCTGCACGAAGAATGTTTATTAAGATATTTAAAAAGCCCTGATGAATTATCCTGCAACACTGAAATATTAAAACTGAACAACTTTATACAGGAAAAAAGATTTTTAATGAAAAATTTTGTTGCCAAATCCTTCACAATCAGCTATACTGATGACATAAAATAAGATTTGGGAACTTTAATCATGCTAAAAAAAATAATGTATTCACTTTGGATAGCAGTGTTTTTATTGTTTGTATTTTATACGGCAAAGAGCACGAATTTCAACACATTTTTGGACGCCGTTGAAAACAAAACATTTGACCTGAGACAAAGTATTATCGTAAAATCCGATTACAAAAAAGCGAACAAAAATATTGTTATAGTTGCAATAGATGACGCAAGCTATGAATACATTTTGGACAAATACGGCGAATGGCCGCTGCCGCGGGATATTTACGCCAAACTTATTGATTACATTGAAGCCCAGCATCCGAAAACAATTGCATTTGACCTGATGTTTGTAAAATCAATAAAAACAAAACCCGGTGCAGATGAAATGCTTGCTGCAGCATTCAAAAAATATAACAACATCTATACCGCAATGAACCTTGATAATCAATCGGTAGAAGTGAGAAAACCCATTGAATTACCGCAAAAATTAAGCGTAAATGTTACGAATTACTCTCAAAATATAGATTTTGACTCGCTTTCATTTTTAAACTGCAGATCAATCTTGCCGGAAATTATTAAAAACACAAATAATATAGGCATGATAAATGTTTCACGCGCAGATGACGGAATTTTAAGGAAAATGCCCATATTTGTAAAATATCAAGGCAAATTTTACCCGCAATTAGCTTTCCGGGTGGGAATGGGGCTTATAAAACAAGAAGAAGGCTACAACCCTCAGGAATTTATCATTGACAAAAGTTCAAATCTTATATTGCATAACAGGAAAATTTTCATAGATAAAGACGGCAGCGCAATTCTTAACTGGTACGGGTCTACCGGAACTTATCAGCAAATACCTTTGTATCGCATCTTAAAAGCCGTTGAATCAGGCGAAAAATTTTCTTACAATTTTTCAAATAAAATTGTATATTTCGGAACAACAGCCTCTAGCTTGTTTGACATAAAAACAATTCCTGTTGCAAAAATATACCCCGGAGTGGAAGTTCAGGCAACATACGTAAATAACCTGCTGGATAACAATTTTATCACGAAAGTTGATAAAAAAATTACCGTAATTTTAGGTCTTATAATGGCAATAATAATCGGATATCTGGTAATTAACATAGCCTCGGCGGCAATTGTGACATTGTCATTTGTGTCAATATATTCTATTTACATCCTGTTTGCGTATTTTATAATGAAATACCACAATTTATGGATAGGGATAGTATATCCGCTGATGCTCGGTTTTATAATCTTCGTATCAGCATTTGTCGTCAAATATATCATCAAATCAAGAGACTTTGAACAACAGTATCTATTGGCCACAACGGACGGCTTGACAGAATTATACAACCACAGATATTTCCAGGAGCAAATGAAAATGCAGGTTGAGCAGTCAAAACGTTACGAAACCCCGTTTTCACTGATAATTATAGACATAGACTTTTTCAAAAAATTTAATGACACATTCGGGCATCAGGCAGGAGACGCCGTGTTACATCAAGTAGCACAGCTTTTAAAACAAAGCGTGCGCGCAACTGATATTGTTTGCAGATACGGAGGGGAAGAAATGAGTATAATTTTGCCGAACACCGCAAAAGATGTCTCTTTTTCCACGGCTGAAAAAATTTGTAAACGTGTTGCCGCAAAAAGGTTTAAACTAAATAATTATCAGGAAAGCAACGTAACAATAAGCCTCGGAGTATCAAGTTTTCCGGAAGACGGACAAACTCCTTCAGAAATTATTGAGGCTGCGGATAAGAGATTATATCAATCAAAACATGACGGCAGAAACCGTGTAACATAAAAGTGAGGAAACTTATGAGATTAAAATTATTAACATTATTTTTGGCACTAATTGCAGCAATACAAATAACTTTTGCGGCACCTTTTAATGCAAATGCAAAAACAAAGAGAATTCCGGCAGGAACAAAACTTGAGATGAAACTATTAAGCCCGCTGTCCACATCCGCAGGAACAGAAGGCATGAGCTTTTCCGCAATGCTTATAACCGACCAGACATCTGATAATGACGTAATTTTGCCAATGGGTTCAGTTGTCAGAGGAACAATTAAAAAAATAATTCCGGCAAGAAGAATGTCTAAAGGATCCATAATTTATATGGATTTTGACCATGTTGTAACTCCAAACGGCCGACAATTACCGCTTTCATTGAATATTACGGGCAGAACCGATTTAACTTACGACGGCGGGATTACAACAACACGCGGATACGGTGATGCGTTCAAATTAACATGCGAGAAATCAGGCGAAATTGCAAGAAAATCCACCCAATGGGGATTTGATGTAGGCGAGGACTACTGGAACGGCTATATGCAAATTATCACGGTACCTGTCGGGATAATAGGCGCAGGACTCGGCACTGCAGGCTATTTCATTTATGACAGCATTGCTGATATGATTAGAAAAGGAAAAGATGTTGAACTCAATAAGGGTGAAATTCTTAACGTTATATTAACCGACCCTATTGATGTTCCGGTAATTTAAAATGTCAAAACTCGATAAAATAGAAGAATTGCAGAATATTTTAAAAGAAGATCCCGCCAATTTTCAGGTACGCAGGCAATTGGCGGTGCTTCTTCTGGATACAGGATATTCAAAAGAAGCTCTCCAGCATTTTTTATATTTGTCACAAATATTTCAACAAGATAGCGGCATTTACTATAATCTCGGGATTACGTACGAAAAGCTGAAAGATTTGGACAAAGCCGAAAATGCATACTTAAAGGCTTTTGAATATGCTCCGGAAGAAGTTGACGCAATGTATAATTTAGGACTTGTTTATATAGAAAAACAGGAATACAACAAGGCAATTCAATGTTTTGAAAAAGTTTTGGACACCGACAGCAAAGATTCAAATTCTTACTTTAATATGGGTATTGCAAACTTCAAAAAAGGCGATTTAATTCAGGCTATGGATAACTTTCAGCGCACAGTTGACTTGAATGATGAAGATATTTATGCTCATTTTTATATAGGAAATATCTATAAAGAATTCGGCGACAATGAGTCAGCACGCGAAGAATTCAATAAAGTGCTCAAAATATCCCCTGATTACAGCTGGGCATATTATAACCTCGGCGTAATAGATTTTGAAGAAGGCAATATTGAAGGCGCCATACAAAACCTTGAGAAAACTCTTGAACTTAATCCAAAAGATGTTGAAGCGTATGAAATTTACATAAAAATAATAACCAGAAACGGGCAATACCAGCGTGCAAATGATCTCGTAAAAACCGCACTGAAAAATTGCGGTTCAAACGGCGACCTTTTCTATATCTATGCGCAAATTAAAAAACTTATGAATGATAATGACTCCTACATAAAATACCTTAATAAAGCGCTTGAAAATAATGATACATTATCAATTGCCCCGAAAATTGTAAAGCAGGAAATAGATAAATTTTTAGCACAATAATTTTCAGCATGGTAAAATTAGATAAAGAGGTAATAATATTATGAAAATGTCAAAATTATTTGTGCAAACATTAAGGGAATATCCGTCTGATGCGGAAGTAGTTTCGCATAAAATGCTTGCACGCGCGGGTTATATAAGAAAATTAACGTCAGGTGTTTATAACTTTCTGCCTTTGATGTGGAGAGTTTTGAAAAAAATTGAAACAATAGTCAGAGAAGAAATGGACGCCTCAGGCGCGCAGGAACTTTTGATGCCGTTTGTACAACCTAAAGAACTCTGGGAAGAATCAGGCAGATGGGACGCATACGGTAAAGAACTTATGCGATTGAAAGACCGCCACGACAGAATAATGTGTCTCGGCCCGACCCACGAAGAAGTAATTACGGCAATAGCTAGGGACGGCTTGAAATCATACAAACAATTACCTGTAAACCTTTATCAAATTCAATCAAAATTCCGTGACGAAGTTCGTCCCAGATACGGACTTTTAAGAGGACGCGAATTCATTATGAAAGATGCTTACAGCTTTGATACGGATGAGGCGGGGCTTGACAAAGAATACGAAAATATGGCACGTGCATATAAAAGAATTTTTGACCGCTGCGGACTTGATACAAAAATGGTTCAATCCGATTCCGGCGCAATAGGCGGTTCCGTATCGCATGAATTTATGGTAATAACTGACACAGATGCCGGCGAAAACGACGTTTTCTACTGCAACAACTGCGATTATTCGGCAAACTCCAATCACGCAGTATCAAAACTTCAGCCAGCAGTTGTTGACGGCAAAGAATATTTTTCAAAAAACGAAACCATTGATACGCCCAATACCCATTCAATTGAAGAATTAAGCAAATTTTTAAATATTCCGTCAACTTTGATTTTAAAAACACTTGTGTATATAGTTGACAAAAAGCCTGTTCTGGCTTTAATCAGAGCTGATAGAGCAGTTGAAGAAACAAAATTGATGAACGCAGTCGGCGGAATTGAAATAAGAATTGCCTCAAGCGCAGAAATTGCAGAATTAATGGCAAACAAAGGCTTTGACGCAGTTCCCGGTTTTATCGGTCCAAAAGGAATGGACGGAATTACAATTATTATTGATGAAACCGTACGCGACATGAAAAATTTCGTAGTCGGTGTAAACCAAACCGACAAACATCAAGTCGGCGCAAACCTTTCTGATTTAGGACTCAATAGTCATCCTGAGGTGGCTGCCGGAGGATCTATAATATACCACGACATCCGTCTTGTTGAAGAAGGCGACATCTGCCCCGAATGCGGCAAACCGCTTTTGGTCACAAAGGGTATTGAAGTCGGAAATATTTTCAAACTCGGGACTAAATATTCAAAACCGATGAACGCAGTATATACAGATATAAACGGCGAAATGAAACCTTATATTATGGGCTGCTACGGTATAGGAATTTCAAGAACGGCAGCTGCTGCCGTTGAGGCTCACCACGATGAATTCGGCATAAAATGGCCGCTTTCCATTGCACCTTACCACGTAGTAGTCGTTCCTGTAAGTACAAATGACGAAATTCAAATGTCGACAGCCGAAAAAATCTACGAAGATTTACTCAAATCAGGCGTAGAAGTCGTTCTTGACGACAGAGATGAACGTGCAGGCGTTAAGTTTAAAGACGCGGATTTAATCGGATTCCCTTATAGAATTACGGCGGGAAAAACCCTCACAGAAGGGCTTGTGGAATGCAAAATCCGTGAAACCGGTGAAGTTATGAAACTTACACCGGAAAAAGCCGTTGAATTTGTTAGAAATGCAGTAGCGAATATTAAATAAAATACGGCACAAAATTTTTACACGCCGTCCTGACTAGGACGGCTTTTTAAACGCAAAGTATTTAAATAACACATAAGTTATGACAGATACCAAAAATATTGAGATAAATTGTGCAACATAGGCGTTTTTAAACACGAATTTCATCAACAATTCAAGGATAACCGCATTTACGAGATAGCTTACAAGCCATGTAGTGCAGCATTTGAGGTATTCTTTAACATAATTACCTTTAGTACAAAAAACAAAAAATTTCTGATTAAGATAAGAAAAAATTGACGAAATTCCCCACTGGAGCGCGACACAAACCTGATAATAAGCTTCACCGATTAAAAAAAGAGCGGCAGCGAATATAACATAAGAAATCGCTGCATTCAAAGCGCCAATAATTAAAAATCTTATCTTATCATCAATTTTGCACCACAAAGAAAATAAATTTTTCATTAATAAGCCTTATCCACAAGCATTTGATGCGCTTTATTTTCGATAGTATCATCGAGCTTTGACAATTGAATTTTTTCGCCGTAGCGTTTTTCAAGCGCAAGTTCTATTAAAAAATCTGCAAAATGCGGGTTTTTAGGCAAAAATGAACCGTGCAGATAAGTTCCGAAAACATTTTTATAATATGCACCTTCGGTTTTATCCTTGCCGTTGTTACCGTTTCCTGTTGTAACAACAGCAAGCGGTTTTGTATCACCTTGAATAAAAGTAAGCCCGCTGTGGTTTTCAAAGCCCACAAGGGTTTCCGGAGTTACAAGATTTGTCTTTGCCGTAACATTGCCGATAAATCGCTTTTTACCGGCAACCGTATATGCATCCAATAAAGAAATACCCTTTAATTTTTCACCGTCAAACGGCTTATAGTAATGTCCCAGAAGCTGATAACCGCCGCAAATTCCCAAAAACACCGAACCGTTATCACGCTGAGTGAGCAAATTTTCTTTATTTTTATAAAGTTCTCTTGCAACATCCTGCTGCTGCTTATCCTGACCGCCGCCTATAAAATACAGGTCATGATCACTTATGGAATCGCCTATATCTATTTCATCGAATTCAACCTCAATTCCGCGCCATTCACAGCGTTTTTTAAGCGTAATAACATTTCCGATATCACCGTAAAGATTGAGTAATTTCGGATAAAGATGTGCAATGGATATTTTTAAATTTTTCTCTTCCATAATTTTATTATATAACAAAAGCAGCTTTATGTTATAATTTGCTTATGACAAACTACTTAATTGATACCCACGCGCATATTGATATGCTTGAAGATATGGAAGGCGCCATTAAAAACGCTGCTGAGTGCGGTGTGAATAAGATTATTCTGCCCTGCGCATACCCCGGAGATCTTGAAAAAATTTACGAAACAGCAGAAAAATACGAAAATGTTTTTGCGCTTTTGGGCGTACATCCGACCGAAGCAAAAGATTGGGATGACTTAATTATTGATAAAATTAAAACTCTTGCAAAATCTTCCAAAATCATCGGTATAGGTGAAATCGGACTGGATTATTACTGGGATAAAAGTTTTAACGACCTGCAAAAAAATATTTTTATAAAACAAATTAAACTTGCAAACGAATTAAATCTTCCTATATGTGTCCATGACAGAGAAGCTCATAAAGATACTTTTGATATTTTAAAAGAACACAACAAAAATTCAACGGTTGTAATGCATTGTTTTTCAGGAAGCGTTGAATTTGCCCGCGAATGTGTAAAAGAAGGCTGGTATTTGGCGCTCGGCGGAGTGGTAACATTCAAAAACGCAATAAAAATGAAAGAAGTTGCAAAAGATATTCCGCTTGATAAATTGCTTTTGGAAACCGATTCACCCTACTTAACGCCTGTCCCATACAGAGGGAAAGAAAATCAGCCGGCATACGTCAAATACGTTGCGGAAGAAATAGCTAAACTCCGCGGGATAACTTTTGACGAAATAGCAGATATAACAACACGCAATGCTGAAAAGGTTTACGAGATATGAAAAAAGAACGTTTGGACAAATACCTTACGGATTTAGGTTATTTTGACACCAAAAGCAAAGCCTCAGCAGCAATTCTTGCGGGTCAGGTAAAAATTGATGACGAATATATTACAAAAGCCGGATTTCAAATAAATATTGAAAAAGAACACGAAATTATTGTCAAATCAATGCCTTATGTATCCCGCGGCGGATTTAAACTAAAAAAAGCGCTTGATACTTTTCCCGTAACGGTTAAGGACAGAATTTGTCTTGATGCAGGAGCTTCAACAGGCGGGTTTACGGATTGCCTCTTGCAAAACGGTGCCAAATTTGTTTATGCGGCAGATGTCGGTTACGGTCAATTGGATTGGAAAATCCGCTCCGATAAAAGGGTTAAAACAATAGAAAAAACTAATCTCAAAATTTGTTCATATTCGGATATTTATGATGAAAACGACCGGGCAGCGGATCTTCTGGTCAGTGATTTGTCTTTTATCTCGCTTACAAAAGTTTTGCCGAATTTAAAAAAACTCTTAAATCCTGATTTTCATGAAATGATTTGCCTGATCAAGCCGCAATTTGAAGCAGGAAAAGAAAATGTTGAAAAAGGCGGGGTTGTTAAAGATAAAAAAGTTCATGTTAAGGTAATCGAAAATGTAATCAATTGTGCAAAAGCACTGGGATATTACATAAAAGGTCTGACTTACTCGTCAATTAAGGGACCTTCCGGAAATATTGAATATCTTGTATGGATTTCAACGGACACCCCTGACTGCCTTTATAATCCGGACGAAATCACAGAAGAAGCCTTTAAAAATCTAATCTAAAGATTAGTTTTAATAGCTACCGGCCGAACAGTACTGTTCAACTCAATATATCTGAACATATTTAACACAATTCCCGGCTGAAAATAATAAATATTATTCGTCGGTGTAATTTTTAAAAGCGAATTTTTTGAGTCAAGTTTTACGACAAGTGCAAGGAATTCCTTATTTACCGCGCTAAATAATATATATCCTGTTTTGGATTGGATTTCGTCAATTTTAAAACGGTTTGCATTAATACTTGCAATCGTAAGATAAAACAGGCTTTCCGCATCCATATTAAAGACTTTTGTACACTCTTCAAACGGAACATCCTGAACCGTCACAAGAGTGCTTAAGCTGACCGGCTGCGTTTGTGCAAATCCGCCTGTCTGAATACATATAAACATTAAGATTAAGAAAATTATTCTTGCCAAGTTTCACCTGCACTGATATCAATTACTAAAGGTACTGATAAAGGCTGATTTAATTCCATTGCCTCACGGACAATCTTTTTCACTATCTCAAGCTCACTTTTGAAAACTTCCAATACAAGTTCGTCATGAACCTGGATAATAAGCTCGGATTTAAGATTATTTTCTTTCATTTTTTTATCAAGATCCACCATTGCCAATTTAATCAAATCAGCTGCAGTTCCCTGCATGGGATGATTAATTGCTGCACGTTTGGCAAAATCCCTTACCAATCCGTTTGAGCTGTTAAGTTCACTTGATAAATAGCGTTTTCTGCCGAAAATTGTCTCTACATACCCCTGTTCGGAAACCTTTTTAACCATATCTTCCATATACTTTTTAACCTTCGGGTAAGTTGCAAAATATCTGTTAATAAAATTATCCGCATCATCTGAGGTTATACCAAGAGCTTTAGCCAGTCCATATTTGCTTTGACCGTAAACTATCCCGAAATTTACCGCCTTTGCCTTGTATCGCATTTCACGCGTAACAGCTTTCAAAGGAACATCAAACACTTTTGAGGCCGTAATTTTATGGACATCCACGCCGGATTTGAAGGCTTCAATTAAATTCTCGTCCCCTGATACATGCGCCAGAAGTCTAAGTTCTATCTGAGAATAATCCGCTGAAAGAATAAGCCCGTTTTTTCTGTCTTTAGGAATAAAAGCTTTACGGATTTTGTTGCCTTCTTCCGTTCTTACGGGAATATTCTGCAAATTGGGTTTTGATGAAGACAATCTGCCTGTTGCAGTTGTTGTTTGATTATAAGTTGAATGTATACGGCCGTCAACAGGACTTACCAATTCAGGCAAAGCATCCGTATATGTTGACTTTAATTTTGCATATTTTCTGGATTCCAGAATAAGCCTTGCAATTTCATGCTCCTGCGCAAGCTCTTCCAAAATTGCCGCGCTTGTGGAATATTTTGTCTTTGTACGTTTTTTCAACGGTGTTATCTGCAATTTATCAAATAAAATTTCAGAAACTTGTTTTGGCGATGCTACATTAAAGGCTTCCCCCGCTATTTTGTAAATCTTAAATTCTGTTGAGCGCAAAAGGTCAGCCATGGTTTTCGATAAATTATTCAAATATGCAACATCAACAGAAATTCCGACGTATTCCATGTTTGCTAGGACTACGGCAAGAGGGACTTCAATTTCATAAAGAATTTTCAATTCCTTTTCATCAAGTTTATTTATCCAGTATTTTGTCAGCTCAAAAATTGTAGATAATACATCTGACACAAATTCCAAAGCATTTTCAATTGACACGTTTAAAATCGTTGAATTGGTTTTGATTTCTCTGGTAATCGGTGCAATATCACTTATCACATGTTCAACATTTTCTATAGACTGAATATCTAAAGAATGTGTTCTGCTGGAGTCTTTTACATAACTTGCAAGAAGGGTGTCAAAAATTATTCCTTTGACATTAATACCGAGAGTCAAAAGAAAATTATGTTCGACTTTTGCATCGTGAGTAATTTTCTTTATGTTTTCATCCTCCAGAACAGGTTTTAATATAGATATAACATCTTCTTGTTTCAACTGGTTTTCAATATAGTGGCCTGTCGGAATATAAAAGGTTTTAGACACATTTTTTTTATCTTCAAATTGGACTGAATCACCGGCAGAAAAATTATCGTTATATGCAAGAGCAATTCCGAATAAATTCCCGCTCACAGCGCTTTTGATATCACCTTCAGTTCTAAACGCAATAACTTTTTTTGTTTTTAACACGTTTACAAGTTCAATCAAATCGGATGTATCAGTGATTAATTTTGACTCAAAATCAATACTTACCTTGTTAATTTCAGCTTTGATAGCTTCCGCAAATAACCCGAGCTGCTTCTGCCCTGACTGCGGAATCGCAATTTCGGAAGCCGTCTCATGACGCAGACCGATTTTAGCATCTTTATCAAAAGATAAAAGTATTGAATCAATATTTTTTAAAAAGCTGAAAAACTGTAATTTTTTGAGGAAAGCCGTAACTTTTGCAATGTCGGGAAGCTCAATCTTTGCAGCATCAATATCAAAATCAATGTCCAGATCTTTTACGATAGTCGCAAGAAAATAGCTGAGCTTTGCAACTTCTATGTTTGAACAAAAACAATTCTTGATATTTTTCTCAATAATATCGTCACAATTGTCAATGATATTTTGCAGATGTCCGTATTTTGCAAGAAGCTTTATAGCGCTTTTTTCGCCTATACCTTTCACACCCGGAATATTATCTGAGGCATCACCTCTGAGGCTTTTATAATCTACAACCTGATCAGGATAAACCCCCATTTTTTCATATACTTTTTCCCAATCATACTCTTTCAATTCGCCTTTAGATGGAATAATGACCTTAATACAGCCTTCTTTATCCACAAGCTGAAAAGAATCCTGATCTCCGGTCAGAATTAATACCTTATGCCCTGCTTCGCAAGCCTGTTTTGAAATAGTACCTATGACATCATCAGCCTCATAGCCCTTTTTTGTATAAATAGGAATATTAAAAACATCCAAACCTTCATATATCAAATCCATTTGAACACGCATTGTATCAGGCATAGCCTGACGATTTGCCTTGTATTCCGGATATTTTTGTACACGAAAAGTGTCATGGCTTACGTCAAAAGCAACGCAAATCGCATCAGGCTTCAAATTTTTATTCTTAAGCAAATCAAAAATTGCCTTAAAAAATCCGAAAACAGCCCAGGTAGGTGTTCCCGTAGAAGTTTTCATTCCGGTACGTTCCAGAGCAAAAAACTGCCTGAATGCCAGTGCATGACCGTCAATTAATATTAAAGTTTTCTGTTTTTCCATAACATATCCCAAAACTATGCGATAATTTCTTCGCTGCCGTCATTTCTTTTAGTCGGCAGAGGTATTAATTCACCTGAATTTCTGTTTTTTACTGCATCTGCTGTTACGACATATTTATCCATATTTTCTTTAGTCGGAACATCATACATTACATCCAGCATAATTTCTTCAACAATTGATCTGAGTGCACGGGCGCCGGTTTTACGTTTCATGGCCTCTTGTGCAATTAAATCAATTGCTTCCGGTTCAAATTCCAAATCAACACCGTCCATTTTTAATAAACACTGATACTGTTTAACAATAGCGTTTTTCGGCTCTGTTAAAATCATTTTCAAAGTTTTTTCATTCAATTGATCCAAAACCGCATAAGTCGGGATACGGCCGATAAATTCAGGAATAAGACCGAATTTCAACAAATCTTCAGGCTGCAACTTTTTAAGCATTTTATTTGCATTAGCTTCTTTTTCAGCCTGAGACATAGGAGCTTTAGCTCCAAAACCGACTGTATTGCCTTCACCGGCTCTGCGCTCAACGATTTTTTCCAACCCTACAAACGCACCGCCGACAATGAACAGAATATTGCTTGTATCAATTTCAATAAACTCCTGATGCGGATGTTTACGGCCGCCCTGCGGAGGAACATGCGCAACAGTACCTTCAATCATTTTCAACAAAGCCTGCTGAACACCTTCTCCTGAAACATCGCGGGTAATTGAAGTATTTTCGGATTTTCTGGAAATCTTATCAATTTCATCAATATAAATAATGCCTCTCTCAGCTTTTGACGCATCAAACTCTGCATTTTGATACAAACGCAAAAGAATATTTTCAACGTCATCGCCTACATAACCGGCTTCGGTCAAAGTTGTGGCATCGGCAACTGCAAACGGCACATCAAGCATTTTTGCAAGTGTCTGCGCCAGTAAAGTTTTACCTGAACCGGTCGGACCGACAAGCAAAATATTTGATTTTTGAATTTCGACGTCATCTTTTGCGGTTTTGTTATGTTTCAAACGCTTATAATGGTTATAAACAGCAACGGACAAAACTTTTTTGGCCTCATCCTGCCCCACGATATATTGATCAAGATATTCCTTAATCTCGTGAGGTTTCGGGATAGGTTTTTCATCAACGCTGTCCTCATTTGCAGAACCTTCTTTATCTTTGGCTTCAAAAAATTCTTCATCCAAAATTTCATTACAAAGTTCCACACACTCATCGCAGATATATACATCAGGGCCGGCAATTAATTTTTTTACCTGATCCTGAGATTTTCCGCAAAATGAACATTTTAATCTGCTGTCATCATGTTTTGGCATTTATATTTTCTCCAAAAATTATTAACCTTTTACAACGTCTCTGGAAACGACTTTATCAATCATACCGTATTCAAGAGCTTCCTGAGGTGTCATAATATAATCACGATCCGTATCTTTTTCAATCTTTTTCAAAGACTGTCCGGTATTGTTTGCAAGAATTTCATTCAAGCTTTTCTTAATTCTTACAATTTCAGCCGCCTGAATTTCAATATCAGTAGCCTGACCTTGAGCGCCGCCTAAGGGTTGGTGAATAAGAACTCTTGAATGAGGTAAAGCCATTCTCTTGCCTTTAGTTCCTGCAGCAAGAAGGAAAGCGCCCATTGAAGCTGCCTGTCCCAAACAAATTGTTGAAACGTCAGCTCTTATGTGCTGCATTGTATCATAAATTGCAAATCCCGCAGTAACACTTCCACCGGGGCTGTTGATATACAGCATAATATCTTTTTCCGGGTTTTCACTGTCCAATAACAGCATTTGAGCAACAACCAAATTTGCTACCATATCGTCAATAGGAGTGCCCAAAAATATAATTCTTTCTCTTAAAAGTCTTGAGAATATATCAAAGGAACGCTCTCCGCGACTTGATTGTTCAATTACCACAGGTACAAAACTCATGATTTAATTTCCTTTCTTATACTATATTATATCTTTTTTTTATTTTGATTCAACCTTTTGTTTTTTAGGCGCAACGATTTCCACACTGTTATTAGCAACAAGAAAATTTCTTACTTTATCATTCAACGCCTGCTGAGAAATTGATCCGAGCGCTTCGGGATTTTGGCCTATTTGCTTGATAATATCAGGCTGCTGCAAGCCGTAAATTGCTGAAAGTTCTGCAAATTTATGCTCCAAATCTTTCGGTTCAAGTTTAATATTTTCAGCTTTGGCGATTTTGTCAATAACAAGAGAATTTTTAATTCTGCGCAAAGCATCCTCTTTCAAGGTTTCTTCCAAATGATCAACACCGCCCTGAGATTTTACAAGAGTATCCCAGTCAATTCCCTGATAAGCAAGTCTTTGTTTATAATCCGCTTTTAAAGATTCGACTTCTCTTGCCACCATAGATTCAGGAATATCAACCTTTGAAGATTCAATAACCGTTTTGAAAAGTTCGTTTTCGGTATTTTGTTTATTAGTTCTTTCTCTTTGTGCTTCCAAATACTTTTTAATATCGGCTTTTAAATCATCAACGGTTTTAAAAGGCCCGACTTTTTGTGCAAAAGAATCATTCAATTCCGGCAGAATTCTTTCCTTAATTTCATGAATTTTAATTTTGAAAACAGCTGGCTGACCTTTCAATTTTTCGTCATGGTATTCATCCGGAAATTTAACATTAATTTCAAATTCATCATTTACGCTTTTGCCGACGATTTGTTCGGCGAAACCTGGGATAAAGTTTGAATTGCCCAAATCCAATGCATAATTTTTACCTTCGCCACCTGCAATTTTTTCACCGTTTGCAAAGCCTTCAAAATCAATAACTGCAGTATCAGTGTCATTCGCAGGTCTGTCAACAACCAATTCCATTGTGGAATGCTGTTTCAAAAGATTATCCAATGATTTTTGTTCCGCATCTTCGGGGATAGGAGAATCATCCACTTTCAAATTCAAACCTTTATAATCGCCAAGAGTAACTTCGGGGCGTATTTCAACTTTTACGTTAACCGTCAAATCTTTACCGACTTCAAAATCATAAGAAGTGATTGAAGGCTGGGTAATAACATCCAGATTATTTTCCTGAATTGCCTGGGAAAGTGTTTTCGGCATCAGTGATTCAATTGCTTCAATTTTAATTCTTTCAGTACCGACATGTTTTTCAACAATTGCACGCGGCGCTTTTCCTTTTCTGAATCCGTCTATATTTACATACTGCGCAATTTTTGAAGCAGCCTTGTTATAAGCATCTGCCGCTTCTTTGGCAGGAATCACAATATCCAAATCAACTACATTATCTTTTCCGTTTTTTAAAGTAACTTTCATCTGTCTCTTTCCTTATATATTTACATGTATCTTTCCAAATTATACATCAAAAAAGAATATGTGCAAGTCATTCAAAGGGATGAAATATAATAACAACGGTATCAGGGATGTAAAAAAATTAACATGCTAAAACTTTTATGATACAATAGACATTATGGTCAGGTTAATAAACAACTCCAATATAGATAAACTTGCGGCAATCGTTAATAAAATATTGGTGCTGCAAAGATTTTTCACACATATTATTGAAATAGATAATCCTCAAGTCAAACCATGTATATATGCAATGTGGCACGAAAACCAATTTTGCATATACGGAATAGAAGATAGGGCACATTTGAATGTCTTAATAAGCAATTCGGCGGACGGAGAGATTATTGCAAGAACTGTAGAAGATTGGGGGTTCAAAGTAGTGAGAGGTTCCTCTGCCAGAAAAGGCTGCGTAACCTCAACAATGCAGCTTATTACAAGACTTAAGGAAGGTGAATGCGCCGCATTGATGGTAGACGGGCCGCACGGGCCTTTACATAAAGTCAAAAAAGGCGCCTATACACTTGCAAAAGAAACAGGAGCGCCAATTGTTCCGGTTCACTGGTATTCAAAAGAAAAAACATTCATAACGCTTCCTTCCTGGGACAAAATGAAAACACCTTTCGGCAAATGCAACATTATCAATCTTTACGGAGACCCTATATACGTTAAACCGGAAGACGACGAAAAAGAAATTGCCGAGAGGCTGAAAGCTTCTTTTGCAGAACTTGAAAAACGTGCGCCTGAAGAATTTGATAAGGCTAAAAAATTGAAATTATGGAAAAAAAGAAAATAAAGATTACAGCGGTTCAGATGTGCGCCGCAATCGGAGACAAAAAATCCAATTTTGAAAAAATTTTGAGACTTGTAGCCTTAATCGACAACACCGATGTGATTGTTTTGCCTGAAGTATGGACTGTCGGCTGGTCTTGTAAAGATTTCAGGCAAAGTGCGGAATATCTTGAAAATTCCGAAACAATTGAATTTTTATCAAACCTAGCAAAAGCTAAAAACGCAAACATTATCGGCGGAAGCTTTATCCGAAAAACTGACGAAAAAACTTATTACAATACCTGTCCCGTAATTGACAAACAGGGGACATTAAAAGCATTGTATGACAAAAATCATCTTTATTCTTATTACGGATGTAATGAAGGGAAATATATAACAGCAGGCCAAAATCCTGTTATGGTAAACCTTGACGGGATAAATTTCGGGCTTACAATCTGCTATGACATACGCTTTCCCGAAATTTACAGAGCTTACAGAAAATCCGGTGCGGATATTATGGTCAACTGTGCGGCTTGGGCGTCCTCAAAACCTATTCCTTGGGAGATGATGACAAAATCAAGAGCCGTTGAAAACCAGACATTTATGGTCGCCGTAAACCAATTCGGCCCTATGAACAACAATGAAACAAATCTTGGACATTCAAGAATTATTGATTATAATGGAAATGTACTTTCTGAAATTCTTTCAGGCGAAGGGGTTATCCATACCGAATTAGATATTGAAGAAATGTACGAATTCAGGGAAAAATGTACTGTGTTAAATGATATTAAAGAGTCTTATGAGGTAAAATCCGTATGAAAAAATTTATAAATCTTTTATTTGCGATTATGTTAACCGTCAGCACTGCAAATGCTGCAAGCATTAATAAGGCTGTTGCCGAGTCAGGAATAAATAAAGGCGCGGTATCCGTTTCCGTAAAAGACATTAAAACGGGAAAAACTCTTTATGAACTTAACAGCGATAAACCTGTTCCGCCGGCTTCCACATTGAAAGTTGTGACGCTGGCGTCCGCGCTGAATGAATTAGGCAAAGATTATGAGTTTTCAACCGAACTTTATAAAAATTCAAATAATGAACTGATTTTAAAACTAGGCGCAGATCCTTTTTTAAACGCAAAAGATTTGAAAACCCTTTTGAGAGCCGCAAGAGAACAAAATATTATTGAACCCGAAGCATTTTACATAGATGATACAATCATTGATAAAACTGAATGGGGCGAAGGCTGGCAGTGGGACGACGATTTAAACCCTCTTATGCCGAAATTCAGCGCCTATAATATTGATAACAATCTTTTAAAAATAACTGTTGAACCGACTTTTAAAGGCGCTCCGGCAGAAATTAAACTCGACGTATTTTACCCGACGACTTTTGTAAACCTTGTAACAACAGGCGGGACTAACAACGTAAAAATAAGCCGAAATAACAATATCGCACCTGATGTTTTAAACATTGAAGGAACCGTTTCAAAACGCGAACAAATTGAAATTCCGATAAATCATCTTAAAAGATACTTTGTTTTAAGGCTTGAGGACGCCATTAAATCGGAAAAAATAGAATACTACGGGAATTTTACAAATAAAAAACTTTCCGCACAAAACATTTCAAGTATTTCCAAAATCACAAACCCTATAGAAAAAGCGGTCAACGCAATAATGCTGGACAGCAATAATATGGCTGCGGAAACCGTATTCAAAATTGCGGGAGGACATTATGCAAAAACTTCCGGCAGTGCGGAAGCAGCAATAAAAATGTTAATGGATTACTGCGGAAAACTCGGAGTTAATACGCAAAATATAAGGATTGTCGACGGCAGCGGAGTCTCAAAAAACAACCTTGTAACAACGGACTTTATGACATCATTTTTAATTTCGCAATATCAAAATGATGCTGAATACAAAGAGATGTTTGCATCAGCAGGAGAAGGAACTTTAAAAAACAGAATGCTCTATTTCGGCGACAACCTTAAAGCTAAAACAGGAACTCTCTCTGATGTCAGCGCAATTGCCGGATATCTTAAAACAGCGAAAGGAAATCTCGTGGCTTTTGATATCATAATTAATGACCCGAATTCCAAAACGCCCGATAAAAAAATGCTTGAAGAATATATCTTAAGAGCTATTCATACATCATATTAAAATATTTTTATTGGTTCTTTAACAATCATTCTGCAATCGTGGGTTACGTCTTTGCAGATATCATACTGAACTTTATCTCCGCAGTATTTCGCACTTTTTATATATCCCGTTGCACATGCTGCGCT
>CALVER010000004.1 GCA_944326625.1 Candidatus Gastranaerophilales bacterium
ACGTAGACATGTCCGCCAATATTCGTCGTGCCGCGTTTACCCTCGCGGAGGTTTTAATAACTCTCGGCATCATCGGCATTGTGGCGGCGATGACAATTCCGACGTTGATTAGCAAATATAAAGAAGTGCAAACAGTAAGCAAGCTAAAAAAATGTTATTCAACTTTAGCAAACGCGTTCAAAATGGCAGAGGCTGAAAACGGGAATATCTCAAGCTGGCTTACTCAAGATGAATCCGTGAATACTGAGACTACTTTTAATATGATAAAGCCTTATTTAAAAATTGCAAAAGACTGCGGATTTGAACCGGGATGTTTTACGGCAGGCAATAGTAAAACGCTTGACGGCCGAACCTACGCCGACTACGACAATCTAACGTCTGATGAATATCGTTTTATTTTAAGCGACGGAACATCTGCAATTATTTATCTGCCAATTGGAGACGAAATGGGTGATAAAACGGTCTATGGTAATATAAAGGTGGATATTGACGGGAAAGACAGCGGTGAATACACATTCGGAAAAGATATTTTCGTATTTAATATTACTAATAAAGGAATTGTACCGACAGGAATGAGGGATGCTGTTAGTGCTGATTTTGAAGCTTATTGCGATCGCGATGGCGGTGTAAGTAACGGTAACGGGCAAGCTTGTACGGCATGGGTGATTTACAATGAAAATATGGACTATCTGCATTGTGACGATCTTTCGTGGGACGGTAAACACTCATGCGATGAATGATTATAATTGTTGATAGCCAAAGTTTTTAAGGACTGATTGCTTTTTGCGCCAGTCCTTTTCAACTTTTACGTTTAATTCAAGGTAAACTTTTTTTTCGGTGATCTTTTCAAGTTCAATCCGTGCTTCCGTGCCGATTTTTTTGAGCATGGAACCGCCCTTGCCTATTAAAATCCCTTTTTGGCTTTTTGTTTCGCAAAAAATTGAAGCATGGATTTTATCAATATCTTGCTGTTCGAAATAATTTTCGACTTTTACGGCAACTGAATGCGGAATTTCATCGGCGGTATTCAGGAGAATTTTTTCGCGTATAATTTCTTCCGCCACATCTCGCATTGTTTCTTCAGTTACAATATCTTCCGGATAAAGAGGTACACCTTCGGGCAGTTTTTTGAAAATATTTTTTATTAATGTATCAATATTTCGGCCGGTTTTTGCGGAAATCCTTACTATCGGAAGATTTTTGTCAAACAGGGTTTTGTATGTGAGAAGATTTTCTTCAATTTTAGCCGTATTTTTAACTTTGTCAACTTTATTCATGACTATAATTATTGGAATTTCTGTTTGCAAAAGATTTTGCGCAATCCATTTGTCGCCTTTTCCGGCAGGTTCGGAACCGTCTACGAGAAACAGAATTAAGTCAGCATCGGGAATTGAAATTTTTGCTTCATCAAGTAAAAATTCGCCGAGTTTGTTTAATGGTTTGTGAACACCTGGAGTGTCAACAAAAACAATTTGTCCCTGATCGGTTGTTAAAATTCCTTTAATTCTTTTTCTTGTTGTCTGGGCTTTATCAGTTGTAATAACAATCTTTTGTCCGAGAATCTGGTTTAAAAGTGTTGATTTGCCTACATTAGGACGCCCTATTATACTTGTAAATCCGCTTTTCATAAAAAAATTATATCATAAAAGGTATCAATTTATTAACAAAGTGGCAAATTTTTTTTTCCTGCGGTATTATATAATGTATAGGTGTAGTGTAACTTAACGGAAATGTGATGATAAACAAAAAATATATATTGACGATTGCAGCGTTAATGTGCCTGACATTTGCTCAGGCAAATGCTTCCAATCTTGTTCAAATGGATATTAAAAAAACATCAGACAACGCTGTTGACGTAACTTTTTATACAACAGGCGCAAATTCAAATCCTCTGGTTACGCGCAAATCTAATAATAAATATGTTGTGTTGATGCCGAATGTTGCCGGAAGTTCCGCCTCCACACCTGATTTGAGCGCTGTTAAAGATATAATTTCCGATGTTAATATAAAAAATGTTGATGACGGCATGAGCGGCTATACAAAAGTTACATTCATCACAACAAAACCGCTTAATATTAAGACATATATGCAAAAGGCAGCTCCTCTTTCCAGTGAAGAAAAGGAGGCAAAAGCTTTAATCGCACAGGTTAAAACACATCCGAAACAAACTGTTGCACCTGCCGCACCTAAAAAAGAAGCCCCGAAAACAAAAGTAACATCGAGCACTGGCGCGCCTAAAGCTGTTAAAAACGAAACAAAACAAAATAATATTTTACCGAAACAGGCTGCTAAAAAGCCAGAAAAAGCTTTGCAAATTGATACGCCTAAACCTGTTGAAAATATTATTAAAACAGTCACTCCAAAGCAGATTGAAAATAAGCCTGCTGCGCCGGAAGTCTCCAATAAGCTTGATATAAAAGAAGTGGAAAAAATTGAGCAGATTTCTAAAACAAAATTACCCGAAAAATCTTCAAAAGCCGCCTGGGCTGTTGTTGTATTGCCTTTGGCCGCATTATATATGCTTTTCAGAATGATAAGAAATTCAATACAAAAATCAAATGCTTTAAAAGCTTCTTTTGCTGAAAATCTGGCGGAAAAACCGCTTGTTCAGGAAAATTATGATGACATAATCAATGATACCGAGCTGAATTGGCAGGAAAGATATCAGAAATTTGTTGAAGAATCCAACGGTAATATTAAAAACCGTAAATACAATTTTATTAAAACGGATGATACAATCAGCGAAATTGACCAAAAACGTATTGAATTGGAAAATACTTTAACTAAAACTCCTGAAATCTATCAGCCTCATGAAATTGAAATTTTCGACGAATCAGAACCGGAAGTCCGATCCGAAGATGATACTATTCAAAAAGAAATCAGATTGACTGCATTTGCAAAGCCTATTTCACTCCATACGGCACACAGAAACAGGGTTAAAAAACCGTTGCCCAAAATGCCGCGTATGAAAGAAGGCAAGTTCGTAAAACTTCAGGAAAATCCGTTAAATACTACATCCAGAAGGTTCAAAAATGCCAACTTAAAAGTTTCCGACCTTATTAAAACCGGAAGTCAATATATTCCTGAAGGCACGCAAGACGTAAATATGATAGAAAATGAGCAGAATTATATTATGTCATCCATAGATGAATATTTTGCACTTTTGGACAAGGAACAGGCGAGAAAAGTTACACGGCCGGACAACGATTTGTCAAGAAAAGTTGCGGCAAGTCTTGCTCAGGTGAAGCCTTCCATGAAAATAAAACCTGCACGTGCAGGCGCTTCATCAAATCCAATTGAAAAGAAAAATGAGGATTATTTAAACGGGCTTGTCGTAAAATCAGGTTATAACATTGATGAAAACAGAGGTTTTTATCTTGTAAGCCTTGACGGGGTTACTGCACTTGTCGGACGCGTTAATGAAGAAATCTTTGTTCTCAAAAAGTTTGATCAAAATGTAGATAATCTTCAGGTAAGACTGGATAATGAAAATGTCTATATGGTTAAAGCCGGTGATTTTAAATCTCTGGTGGATGTCGATGAAACCAAAATGGGCGTTTTGATTGAACTTTAAACTAATTCCCGGAGTGTATAAATGTTAAAAAAGTTTTTTATAATTTTAGGGATATTAGGAGTTTTTTTTCTGTGCTTGTGGGGATTTGCGCAAAATTCTTATAATAATAAAACTGTAATTCAATTCGCAAGCTGGGGCTCTAAATCGGAAATCGACATTTTGAAGCCGCTTTTGGCAGAATTTGAGGCTGAAAATCCTGATATAAAAGTGGATTTTATGCATATTCCGCAGAATTATTTTCAAAAAATTCATCTGTTATTTGCATCAAACACGGCTCCGGACGTAATTTTTATAAATAATCATTATTTACCTATGTATGCAAATGCCGGATTGTTAGAGCCTTTGCAAGCTGATAAAAATTTTTATGAAAAAGCTTTGAACTCTTTATCTTGGGGAAATACGCTATATGCAATCCCTCGTGATATTTCAAATCTTGTAATTTTTTATAACAAAGATATTTTTGACAAATATAATGCACCTTATCCAAAGCGCGGCTGGACATTTAATGATTTTTTGAAAACTGCTCAAAATCTTACGCGTGACGGGATTTTCGGCATAAGCTTTGAGGAAGATGCTTTGTTTTATTTGCCTTATTTAATGAGCGAGGGCGGCGGAATTCTCGCGGATGATTTGTCACGGCTTATAATTGACGATATTAAAACCCGTAATGGCTTGAATTTTTATGCGGATTTACGAAAAAAATATCACGTCGCACCATTACGTGAGGAAAGTGCAAGTGCCACAATGGCTCAGATGTTTTTGCAAGGCAAGCTTGCTATGCACTTATCCGGCCGCTGGCTTGTCCCAAAATATCGTGAAGAGGCTGTTTTTGACTGGGATGTTGTATCTTTTCCGAAGGGTTCTGCAGGAAGTATAGTGCCCCTGGATTCATCCGGCTGGTCAATTTCAAAATCCTCTAAACATAAAATTGAAGCACGTAAACTCGTTGATTTTCTTTCTTCAAAAGAAAGCAGCCAAAAATTTACTCAAAGCGGCTTGATAGTGCCTGCGCGTCGTGATGTGGCGGAAAGTCCGTATTTTTTGGATAATAAAAAGCCTTTGCATTCGCGTGTTTTTTTAGATGTTATTGAAACTTCAAAACCGACTCCGGTCTCTGTCGATTACAAGGAAATCCTGGATAATCTGAAAGGCAGATTTGAAAAATTGTTTAATTAAAAAGTTTTTCTGTTAAATAATTTTTCAAAATCAATATCAAGCGCATTCATAATAGCAATTATTGTCGTGAGGCTTGTGTTTACTTCTCCGCGCTCAATTGTGCCGATTACCTGTCCGTAGGATAAGCCTATTTTTTCGGCAAGTTTTTCCTGTGAAAGCCCTGCACGATTGCGTTCCGCTTTTAAGTTTCTGCCAAATTCCCGAAGAACATTGTCTTTTTCCATAATTTTATTGTAGTTACTTGACAAAAAACATTCTACAATATATAATTTGTTAAAAACAATAAATATATTGTAAAATGCAACATATTTAATTTAAACGGAGGTGCTTTATGCGGAAAGGTTTTACCCTGGCGGAAGTTTTAATAACATTAGGCATAATCGGCGTTGTGGCGGCGTTGACCATACCAACATTGATAAGCAATTACAAAACAAAAGAAGCAAGTGTCAGGTTGAAAAAATTTTATAGTATGATGACTCAGGCTATTCAATTGTCAACTTTGGATAACGGTCAAACTTCTAATTGGACTTATCCGGGCAGTCTTGCGGATACTGATTCTTTGGAAACCTTTTGGAATGTCTATTTTGCTCCGTATTTGCGAATTTCAGATGCTAAGGCTGATAGTTTTCAGTATAATACTGATTCCGACGGTAATCCGATGGTTCAGGATATGTATAAAATATACTTCCAAGACGGTTCAACTCTTGCAATGCGGGCAAGCGGTGCTGTTGATATGCACTATGACGTTAATGGTGAAAGTGCTCCGAATAAAATAGGACGTGATATTCATTTGTTTTTAATGTATAGAACCGGGAAATTCACTCCATACCAGTATAATAAAGATTTTGGAGAGGATAATGACAAATATAATCGCGATTTTAATGACAGAGCAAATGTTTTGGATTGGTGTAAAAATATTGATGCTGCATATTGCACGCAGTTACTGTTTCTTGACAATTGGGAATTTAAAGATGATTACCCGTATAAATTGTAATCTTTGTGATAAAATTTTTTTATGAAAGAGTATGATTTTTATATTGTACCAACACCGATAGGAAACCTTGGTGATATTACACAGCGGGCAATTGATGTTTTAAAATCCGTTGATGTCATCGCATGTGAAGATATCAGAGTTACGCAAAAACTTCTTAACCATTTCGATATCAAAACAAAATGCATTTCTTATCATAAATTCAATGAAAAAGAACGCATAAATAAATTTTTGGAGATATTGAAAGACGGCAAAAAAATTGCGCTTGTGTCAGATGCAGGAACACCGTTGATTTGTGATCCGGGAGCGGTTGTTGTTGATGAATTAAGAAACCAGGGTTTTAAAATAACCGCGCTCGCCGGTGCAAATGCTGTTATTACATTTTTATCGCAGGTTCCCAGAGAAGATGAACAATTTACATTTGTGGGTTTTTTGCCCAAATCTCCGGCGCAAATTGAACAAATTGTTAACAAATATAAATATTTTGATATGGTTTTTTATGAATCACCTAACAGGATTGTTAAAACTCTTGAAATTGTACGTGCAGTACGACCTGATTGTCGTGCGGCCGTTGGAAGAGAATTGACAAAAGTTTTTGAAGAAGTTGTCGTCGATGATATTTCCAATGTTCTTGAAAATTTTAAATCCCGAGAGGTTAAGGGCGAAATTGTCGGCATGATTTTCCGGGAAAGCTTTATTAATACGGATATTAACCTCGATGAAAAAATTAAAATTTTGTCCGATAAAAATTTTAAAGCAAAAGAAATTTCAATAATTTTGTCATCACTTTATAATTTTAATAAAAATGAGGTCTACAAGCGGGTTTTGGAGCTTTAAAAAAAACAATGCAAATGTATGATTTTTCTTTGTATTTTTAGGGTTTTGTGATATAATTTTGTTGAGGATAGTAGAAGTTTTAAGGAATCCGGATTCTTGTTTTTTCAAAGAAAAGTTCATAAAGTATTAATAACCCTTTTTTTGTTAATGGCATTTCCCCTTAACGCTTTGGCTTTCGGCGATTTTTGGGGCAAAAAAAGTATAGATCCGGATGTTCAGGAAAAACAGGAGCTTCAAGAACAAACTTCAACGCAAATACAAGAAGAAGCAGCTCCTG
The DNA here is from genome assembly GCA_944326625.1 of Candidatus Gastranaerophilales bacterium. Taxonomy (GTDB): domain Bacteria; phylum Cyanobacteriota; class Vampirovibrionia; order Gastranaerophilales; family Gastranaerophilaceae; genus SIG32. The sequence continues at coordinate 6,856 of CALVER010000004.1, forward strand.
CTGAATTGCATGCCGAAACGTCCTCTCAGGAAGCGGTCAGTAAAGAACAAAAAATTATAAAAGATATTGAATTATACGGTGTAAACGCGCTCAGTCCGGAAGATATTCTCGCCAAAATGACACTTCAAAAAGGTTCTGCATATAGCCGTGATATTGTTCAGACTGATTTAAGAGCTATTTATCAGCTCGGCTATTTTTCGGAAAATATGAAAGCCATACCCGTTAATAACCCTGACGGTACGGTTACTTTGAAGATTATTTTGGAAGAAAACCTTCCGGTTAAAGATTTTACTATTGAAGGAAATACAGTTGTTTCAACTGAAGAAATTCTTAATTGCCTTTTGCCGATGAAAGGCAAGCCTCAAAATATTGCTCAGATAAATCAGGCAATTTATGATATTCAGGAAGTTTATTCCAACAAGGGCTATATACTCGCCAGAGTTGAATCTGTAACGGATGACCCTGACGGCACTATTAATATCGCAATAAAAGAAGGTACTATTAATAAAATTTTGATACAGGGCAATGAAAAAACAAAAGATTTTGTTATTGAACGTAATGTTTTAACTGAGCCCGGTATGATTTATAATGAAAATTTGGTCAAAGAAGACCTTGTAAGATTATATGCTACTCAGGCGTTTAAAGATGTAACAAGAGAAATTGAGCCTACTCTTGAGGATCCGGATTTATATGATGTGACAATAAAAGTTGAAGAACAAAGAACCGCAAGTATATCAGTCGGCGGCGGTTTGGATACTGTTACGGGTGTTTTCGGGTCTTTGGGTATAGCCGATAACAACTTCAGAGGAAGAAATCAGCGTTTAGCCTTGAACGGTTTGGTTGGTACAGGTGTAATCTTAAACGACGCGTCTGTTAAAGATCACATGAATATTCAGGCTGAATTGAGCTTTTTCGAGCCGTATTTCTTTAATTCTGATAATTCTTTAATGTCAAAAATATTCTTTAGAGATTTCGGCAGCTATCAGGTTCCGCTTGCTATTGAACAAAGAATTGGTGCTGAAGTTACGGTTGCCCACAGAGTTAAAAGTAACAAACATACCACGGCAACTTTCTCTCTGGGGGTTGAAAACGTAGATGTTAAAGAAGGTGACTTTAACAGAATTGCGAGTTTGTATAACAGATATAATATTCCGATAAGCGAACGTGCTAATCAGCTCGAAGGCGGTTTGTTTATGTCATTAAGCCCTGCATTGATTTATGACACAAGAGATTCCGCTACTGTTACAAGACGCGGAACCCTTGCAAGTATCAGATTTGATGAAGCAATCGGCCTTGACGGATTTGACAAAACTCACGGTAAATTAACAGGTATGGTTAAACAGTATATACCTGTCGGGAAAAAATCATCATTATCATTCACAGCTAAGGCAGGTGGCAGAATTCACGGTGATGATATGCCTGAAGTTATGGCATACCGCTTAGGTGGTCCTTATACTATCAGAGGTTTTAAAATGAGCGGTGTAGGTACCGGTAATGCATTTGTTATGGGATCTGCGGAATTTGCGACGCCTATCCCGTTTATAGACAGGACAAGAATCAAATTTCTTAATAACGTAAGATTAACGGCATTTATTGATGCCGGTAAAGTGTTCGACGGAAATGTTTCGGATACTTTGTATGACAGACCGATGTACGCTGTGGCTGCCGGTGTTGGTATAAAATTGTATATCCCCGGTATGGGACCTTTATCGGTTGACTACGGTATCCCGCTTACCAACCCGGGTGCTAACGGTTCTGAAAACGGATACTTTACGTTTGGTGTAGGCGATTTAATGTATTAATAAGGAGGTTTATTAAAATGAAAAAAATGAAATTGGCAACGTTAACTGCGTTAGTAGCTGTATTGGCGGCATTTACAATGAAGGCTGAAGCTGCCGGTATAGGCTATATTGATTACCAAAAGGTGCAGGAAAACTATTCTTTTGCTATTCAAGCTGTTAAAGAAGTTGACGCAAAAGGACTTGAAATCCAACAGTATATGGTTGACAAAGAAAAACAGTACAAATCTTTAGACACACCTGTAAAAAGACAAAATTTTGAAGATAAAACAAAAAATGAGTTAAAAGCAAAACAAGAAGCTTTCCTGAAATTGAAAATGTCTAAAGAAGAACAAATCTATAACAAAATTCAAGCAGCAACAAAAGATGTTATGGTAGAACAAAAGCTTGATGCGGTTGTTGATTTTAGAGTAATGTTTGTAGGTGGTTTGGACATTACTGATCTTGTTGTTCAAAAGCTTAAAACCGGTAAATATTAATAAGGAGCAAAAATGAATTATTCCCAAAACGGTGAACAGTATCATATAGGTTTAAAACAGGGTGACGTCGGCAAATATGTTATTTTGCCGGGTGATCCGAAACGCTGTGTAAAAATTGCGGCGTATTTTGATGATGCAAAACTGGTAGCTGATAACAGGGAATATATTACCTATACCGGTTTTTTAAACGGTGAGAAAGTAAGCGTTACATCAACCGGTATAGGCGGTCCGTCCGCATCAATTGCAATGCAGGAATTGGTTAATGTCGGCGCTGATACGTTTATCAGAGTCGGAACTTGCGGCGGAATGGACATAAATGTTAAAGGCGGTGATGTGGTAATTGCAACGGGTGCTATTCGTATGGAAGGCACAAGCAGAGAATATGCACCCGTGGAATTCCCGGCTGTTGCTAATTTGGATGTAATAAATGCTCTGGTTAGTTCTGCAAAAAATCTCGGTTATTCTTATCATACCGGTGTGGTACAATGCAAAGATTCTTTTTACGGCCAGCATAGTCCTGATGTTATGCCTGTAAGTTATGAGCTTAAAAATAAATGGGAAGCATGGAAACGTCTTGGGTGTCTGGCATCCGAAATGGAATCGGCAGCACTTTTTATCGTGGCAAGTTTTTTGAAAGTCAGGGTCGGGTCTGTGTTTTTGACTGTGGCAAATCAGGAAAGAGAAAAGTTGAATTTGGAAAATCCGGTTGTCCATGACACCGAAAAAGCTATTAAAACAGCCGTAGAAGCTTTAAAAATTCTTATTGCAAGTGACAAAAATAAGGAATAAAAAATTATGTTTAACAAAAATAAAATGCAGTATGTTGTAAAAACATGTTCCGGCGAAAATGTTCAGGATTTGCAGAATTTATTAAACGAAATGTCCATGAACGGCTGGGAATTATACAGCATGCAAGAGGTTGAAACCGATGAAGGCATTGTGTATAACTGTATTTTTATGACAGAGGCTAAAACTTCTAATGAAGGTGATAATTCGGATGTAATTAATATATCCACATTTAAAAGCCAGATGGAAAAAATGCTGTCTCCCAAACTTACTCCTTATGAAACTTGTCTTGAAATTCAATCAAAAATAAGACATCAAAAAGATAAAATATCAAAAATAAAGCTTGAATTGGACGGTGCTGATCCTTCAAGCAGGAAAAAACTTAATGATAAAATATCTGCAGGTTTGAAAGAACTTGATGATTTGAAATTAAAGCTTTCAAAAGCAATTTCGCCGGATGTAATGTTTGCCAAATTAGGCGAAGAAAAACTTTCCATAAATTTAAGCGAAGAACTTTTGGGTTATGTTGATGAAGACAGAGATTCTCAAGAAGAGGAACTTATTGCGGAAACCGTAAAATCAAGACTTAAATTAACCGAAGAAATCGGTTATGTTATTCCCAAAATTATTTTTAAAGATGACGAAAATCTTAACCCGTTTGAATTCTGTATAAAGGTGAGAGGGCTGGATGTATTCAGGGCAATGATTTATCCGGATTATTTGATGTTTTATACGGATGAATTAAAACTTGAAAAGAAGATAAAAAATTCAATTTACGATGTTGATAAGATTACCGGCAAAAAAATCGTATGGATTCCGAAAGATAAAACAAAGGATTTCTGGTATCACGGTTTAATGGGGTCTGAATATATTGCAAAGGCTCTGGAATATGTTGCGGTAAAATATGTTGATGAACTTTTGGATTATGAAGATTTGGATAAATATTTGGAAGTTGTAAATAATTTTAATCCGTTTTTGGTTGAAAATGTGGTGCCAGACTTTACATCACTTGCGGATTTGAGATTTATTTTTACGAGCTTAATCAGAGAAAGAGTTTCAATTAAGGATTTGATATATATATTTGAAAAAATAAATGATTATGCGGAAGACAGCGTTAAAGCAGATTTGTTGAAAAAACTTCGTTTGTCACTTGCCGGCAAAATTTGTAAAAAGTATGAAAATGAAGACGGTTCAATAAGTGTGTTTGAATTGTCAGACAAAACTTATGAGGACATTCTTATGAGTTTTGAGGACGGAGATGATGCGGTTGTCAAAATCGACGGTGACTTTGCTGAAAATTTGGCAAATAAGATTATTAAACAGTCCCAAAAACTCGGGGTTGACGTGCCAAAACTTATTGTTCCTATGGATTACAGGCAATTGTTCTTCGGACTTTTATCTTTGTATATAAACAATATAGTTGTTCTTGCAAATGAAGAAATCGGATGTAATTATAAATTGGAAATTTTAGGAGAAATTTAGCAAAAAAAATTGTTTTGGAATTTTAGAATAGTATGCGTATTTTAGGGGTAAGTAGTGTAGTGAATTTTCAAAGACGGCCGCGCCGTGAGGAGGAGCCGGATTTGAAAAAAAATATAGAAAAGGCTTATGAAATAATAGGAGCAAAAGAACGTTCCGTAATAACTCACGGGGCTTGTTTCCCTGCCTGTGTCCGGGATAGTTTTATAGGTTCGCCGTACGGAAATGCCGCAAAAGAGTATAACAAATTCGTTGCGCTTTACGGCTTTAATTCAAATCAACTGGGGCCGGGCGGTGAATTGCAAAAAGGTTCCGTATCGCCTTATAACGCGTCTGCATTTGCGCAAAACAGGTTGTTTATTGATTTGGCGGATTTGAATTCGGATAGATACGGCAAATTGCTTTCTGATAAAACGTATGAAAACCTTACTGCAGCACCCAAAATTACTGACAAAAATTATACAATGTCGGATTTTAAAAGAGCTGAAAAAGTTTATGATATCGCGTTAAAAGAGGCTTATCATAATTTCAAAATTAACCTTTTAAACAGTCAGCCCGAGGCTATTGCGCTTAATAAAAAGTATCAGCAATTTTTGAAAAAAAATAATTCCAGATTGACTCAAGAAGGTATTTTTAAAGTACTGTCAAATAAGTATGGCACTGATGATTATACGCAATGGCCTGATGATAAAACCCTTATAACCGATATTAAATCTGGAAATATTCATGCAAGGCAGCGTTTTGATAAGGTTTATTATGATAATTACACGGATGTCCAGCAGTATAAGTTTGAGCAATTTATTATAACAAAACAAATTAAAGAACACAAAAAATGGCGTGATGAAAACAATTTTAAATACATAAATGATTTGCTGGTGGGATGTTCAAAAATGGACGCATGGCGTTATGAGGATGTATTTTTGGATGATTGGGAAATGGGAGCTTATGAAGGATCAGGGCCTTCTCAAAGGTGGCATATACCTGTAATTGACCCTAAAAAGATTTTTTTGAACGGGGATTATGATTTGAATGACGGCGGCAAATTCCTCCGCGAAAAAATTGACACGGCACTTGAATATTGCGAAAACTTGCGAATAGATCATGTTATGGGGCTTGTGGAACCTTATTTGCTTCTTAAAAATGCGGATGACGAAGATTTTATCACTAATCCGCCGCATTTGAAAAATAAAAACAATGAAAAATATATTTCCGAATTAAAAGATCCGGAAAATTCCAATCTTGAATATGACAGGTACTGGGATTATACAAAGATTATAGAACACCTTGTTCTGCCGGCGTTTAAAGAACACGGCCTGGATAAAAATGAGGCAGTTTGGGAAGATATATGTTCATGGCCGGATCGTTACAAAAAAGTCTATAAAGAACAGGATTTGCCTGCAATAACAAATCTTGACTGGGCAAGAGCGGAAATTACAACAAAAGAGTTTCCTGAAAACTGGTTTATTTTGGGAAATCATGACAGCCCGCCCGTGATGACGTATTTACGCCGCAAAGCTAAACTTAATGATGGCCGCGAAGTGGAATATACCAGAAAACAATCTTCCTGGTCGCCTGAATATCTGGCAGGGTATTTGAATATGGATGATTCACGTGAAAATATTCAGGAAATCAGAAATAAGCTAATTGATTTATATAAAAATGACGACAGAGCAATTGTTTTTGCTAAATTTGCCGAATTGATGACCACTCCTAAATTTCAAATATCATTTGACGATTTGTTAGGAATTACAGATGTTGTGTATAATGCGCCCGGTACTGCTAATGATACAAATTGGCATGCCAGAATAACCTCCGATTATCAGGAGAAATACTATGAAAATTTATCAAGCGACGCTCCTACGGCGTTAAATATTCCTGAATTGCTGCATCAAGCGCTTCAGGCAAAAGTTGATATGGAAGTTAAAGCGCATAATTATGATGAAGAGTTTAAGCGTTCAATCTACGAAAAAGCACAGCCTGTTTTAGATAAACTGCAATATTACGCAGGGGTTTTGAAAGAAAAAGAGGATTAAACTTCTTCTTGTGCTTTGCCTACCTGATAACCGGGTACAGAAAGGAATAGCGGAACTACACGGGTTATTGAGCTTGCAACGGGTGAGTTTTTAGAACCCATTAATGTTACTGCAAGACATAAATCGTCAACATGCGGCGCAAAGTCAGTAGATTTAATTTTGCGTTCTTTTTTCTGCCCGAAGAATTTTTCGTTAATAAAATTGGTGACTTTGCTGCCTGTCCAGATTCCTGCAACAAGCGCACCTGCAGTAAGCCCTATTGCCGGAATATTTTTGATGAATTTGTTTGCAAAGTTTATATATTTATTATTTTCAAGCCCTATTTGCGGCATTACATTTTTTATCCGGTTTTCATATTTTTTATAAACACGTGATACACCGCCTACAAAGCCTACAGGTATCAAAACGTTACCGATAAGCTGAGTCAATGCTTCTCTGCCTTTTGCTTTCATATTTTTTTTGTCAAAAATTGCTCCGCCTATCAAGCCTCCTGCTACGGATCCTGCAGCCAGTGAAATGATTTCTTTTTCTTCAATTTCCAGTAATTTTCTGTCCGGCTGCTTTTTATTTGCAATTCTGAAAATAGCCCAGTCTTTGAGCGGAAATTTTTTAACTGTTTTCGGGTTTAAAGAAAATCCTTGTTTTTTGACAATCGCCGCAAGGGTTAAGCCCATACCGGTAAGAGAACTTATTGCAGCTCCTGCTTTAACACCGGCCGGCGCTTCTTTTTTTTGCCCTGCGAATTGCGGATTTGCCATATATGAGGTTTGTTTTAAAGAGTTAAATTGGCTGAATCTCTGTGGTCTATTTAAATCTACCGTATTTATATTCATATAAACATACCTTCACTTCTACTATACCAAAAACACGTAAAAAAAACTATTGCCTTAACATTTGAAATATTTAGTGTATTTTTAACATATTTTAATAATTGTTTATGTTACACTACATGTGTAACATTTTATTAACGGATATGTGAAAAACACGCAAAAAACATGTTTGACACTCATTAGATGAAATGTCAGGTTAGTGTATATGAATATTTTGCCAACAAACATAAATTTAAAACCCCAAACAATCAAGAACTTTTCCGCTGTACAAAGATTTGTAAGAGGTATGGAATCAAGAGGGCTTGCGCCTTTAATTATGCTGGAATGCTGTGTAACAGGCGGCAGAACAATACAGGCATTTAAAAGAGGCGGTTTTGATGAAGGCAGAGAAAGACTTACCGAAGAAACAATCGGGGCAGCTTTTTGGTTTGCCGGTGTTAAGGTATTTAACAAAATAAACGATTTTATACTTAAACATCTAATGGGTTTTAAGAACACTAATTTTGACGCACAGGGAGATGCTATTCGTAAACCGCTTCAAAATTATATGAAGTGGGCAAAAGAGAGCGGACAAAATATCCCGTTATCGAAAATTGCTGCGTTTAAATTTACAAAAATAGCCTCAAGTATTATACTTGCAAACGGTCTTGTCGGGTTTGTCGTACCTAAAATGAACCAAGCAATAACAAGGTATTATCACAGAAATGACAATAAACCTGATCAGCCGGTTAATATGGAAAATTTCCGGACGATGGGATTTGATCCGCAATTTGGCATGGAGCAGTTTATAGAAGATGCTGAAATAGCTGATGATAAAAAACAAAACAAAAAAGTTTCCTTCGGAAACGGTGCGCAAACTTTATTAACTCTTGCACATAAATTTGAAAATGATACGATTTATCAGCTTTTATCAACAGATATTGGTATTTCCGGCGGTCGTGCAATAAGTGCAAGGAACAACCATGAAAGAGTTGAAATATTATGGCGTGATATTTCATCAATATTCTTCTATATGTTCAGTATGCCTTTGATTAACAAGTTAATGAACAAAATTGAGCACGGTTCGCCTTCAAGATTAAATCCGGTCGGCGCAAGACAGGTTACGGATTATATGAAGTATGCGCTGGAACTTTCCGGCCACCATAACAAAGACGCAGGTACATTGTCTATTAAACCTAAAGAGTTCGCTCAGATTATGCTTGGTGACATTGATGTGTCAGCTAAGATGAATAAGGTTAAATCCGGCTTTAAAAACGGTGCAATCAATCTTGATAACTTTATTGAATTGCTTAATAAAGAATTCAGTCCTGAAGATGCCGCAAAATATTCGGATCTTGCAAAACGCATGTCAAAATTACAGCCGCAGCTGGAAGGTGTTTCAGTTCTTGCTGAAAGCCAAGCCGAAGCTATATTTAAAGGCGGTGCACTGAATAATCCTGAATTCTGGGATAATGTATTTACCGTTGAAAAAGGCATTGAAAAAGAAACCAAAGTTATAAACGGGGTTAGAACGACCGTAGAAACGGCAAATCATAAAAATCCGTTCAAATTCGTCGCACAAAAAGATTTGGATGGACTTATTGAAAATGTCAGAACGTATGTTAAAACTATTATTAAAAATGCTGAAAAATCCAAGAAGGATATCAATTTGAGCATGCTTGAAAATGCTTATAAAAATAATATATTCAAAAATACACTCAACTGGGGTACAGGTTTTGTAGTTTCGGCATTGTTCCTGTCAACTATTATCCCGAAAATCCAATATTTAATTACAAGATTAACTACAGGCTCAGACGCATTCCCCGGAACAGCGGAATATAATAACGCAGCTGCTAAAAAATAATTCTATTTCAGCCATTTGAAGCTTCTGACGTAATCGTCACCGTTGATGTCACCGTAAATATCTACGGCAAACATTCTTGCGGCATTATTTTCGGTATTCGGAATTTTTTTGATGTCGTCGGTAATTACAGAGGGCGCTTCCGATACATTAATACCCGGAATTGTATTGAATAATGTATTCAATGATGCATTTCCGATTTTGCCGAAAAGAGTTGAGAAATTTTTGGTCAGTGCACCGAAAATCTGCATATCTGCTATAAGGTTTGTAAAATTATAGGATCCTTTCATATACATATTCAACGCATTGCCTGATGAGAATATTTGTATGTCATCCGCAATGCCGTTTGCAATATGGATATGTCCGTTAATACTGTCAAAGTTGCCGGTTTTATACGGAGTAATCAAATCAATAATACCGTTTATGGAAAGTCCGGTAATCCCGCCTTTAACAAGATTCCCTGCTTTTAAAAGATATTCGAGGGACCCGAGTTTAGGCATTTTGCCGTCGGTAACGTCAAATTCAGTGTATCCGCTAAGTGTGCTTACACAAGCATCATGTGACTGTCCGCTGCAGGAAAGGTCGGTTTTCCCGGTTATTGATCCGAATACCTGCCCTTTTAAGTCAAATAATGTTTCTGATATAATTTGTGCATTTGCATTTTTTATGTCGGTAATTATATTCACAAGATTGTTATTTAAATTGTATTTGACCTGACCGGTTACGGTTCCTTCCGCCATTATGAATTTGAAATTATCGACTTTAAAAATGTGTTTGTCATTTAAAGACATAGTGGACGTGAAATCTGTTGCGTTGAGATTTTTGATTTTAATATTTTTTGCGAGGATTTCAGCTTTTTTTATAATAACTTGTTTAATGTCCGGAATTTGTGAATTTACGTCAGAGGACAAATTTCTTGAGCTGTCTGCTTCATATTCCTGAAAAGTTGAAATGATTTTGTTCAAATCAAGTGTTTCAAGGTTGATTTTTATATCTTCCAAAATATATGGCGGATTTGGATTGTTTTTCATTATTGCAGAAATGTTAAGGTTATTGGTCAGGACGCTGCCTTTTGTATTAAGGTAGATAAGATCGCGTTTAAAATTCAGGTCAATATCCTTTATTGTGGCGTCAAATAAAGGCATATCAATACTTGTGACATTAAGTTTGCCTAAAATTAAAGGTGCTGCTGCAGTGCCGTTAATAGTGATGTCAGATGTGAAAACGCCCTGCTTCATTAAAGGTTTTCTGAATAAAATGTTGAAAATTTTTGCATCCGTAGGCTCTTGTGTTTTTATCCGGAAATTCGTGAATTTTATATTGTTGTTTGCTAAAAAGTCAATATTACCTGATGCATTAAGTTGAGTTTTTGTATAAATTTTATTATTTTGTGACGGAATTAACCTGTCATATTGCAGGTTATTAATCTTTACTCCTGACGGAAAAATTATGTTATCAACCGTCAAATTAACCGCGTTGGAGTCTTCAACGGTACTGCTGCTTCCGAGAGTCGCCCCCATGTAATAAATGCTCGCATTTTCAGCTAATTTTAAAATGGTCTTGTTCCTTATCGCACTTAAAGGGCCTGAAATCGTTGATGAAAAATTGATATCACCCTTTAGCTTAAGCGGGTAAACAGATCTGTTATTAAAAAATTGTTCGACAAATTCCTGAGTGGGTTTTGCGTTAATATATAAACTTAAAACCGGTTTTTTGTCGATATTGTAAATTTTTCCGTCTGCAAAAATTGGCATTTCGCCAAGTACGGAGGTAACTTTATTGATTACCAGCAAATCTTTTTTTAATTCTATATATCCGCTTAAAATATTCATTTTTATATTCGCCGGCAGGTATTTGAAGCTTATATTATTTAATGTTGTGCCGGCGTAAATATGATTATCTTTTATGTATCCCTTAAGATTTATTGTCCCGTTGATATTGTCTATATCATTTAATCCTGTATTAAAATATTTTTTTAATTCATTTAAATTAGCAAGGTTAAAGTTTGAAAAATTAAAATTCCCGTTGACAGACTGTTTTTCCGTTAAAAATTTTGCGGCATTTAAGTTTACAACAAAAGGATTACCTTTAAAACTGCCTTTGATTGAGGAAACTTTTAAATTTGAATTACGCATTTCAAAATTTATATTATTGAGGCTGAAATTTTGTCCTTTATGAGCATAAACTTTTCCATGTAAATCCAGTTTGTCCGGCTGAAGTTCTTCCACAGACCCGGTGTAATTCGCTGCAAAACTCGTATGAATTTTTCCGATTTCATCTTTGTACGGAATTTCTAAATTCAATAGTTTTATACCGTCTTTCAGAACAAATTTATCGGAAACTATTTTTATATTAGAATTTTTATCGTTTAAAGTTCCGTTTATTTTAATTTTTGAGTCGTCAAGATTTGAACTTAAATCAATGTCAGTATCAAGGTTGTTAAAATCTATTTTGCCTGAAATATTTGAAAGAGGCAGTCCTTGAGCGGTTATTGTATTTGAAAATAAATTTATTGAGCCTTTTGCAAATATATTTTTGTTAAACACAACGTCGTTAACGTCAATAACGGTACCGGTAAGATTAAGTTTGAAGTCGGCATTACCTTTTGCACTTGTTATCGGCTTAATCAGTTTTTGGATATCTGTGAGCATCGGAGAAGTTTTTATAACTTTGATAAGGTGTCCGAGATCTTGTTGTTTTGCATCAATATTGAAGTTTAGGATTCCTTTTAATGTACATGTGCCGCTAACAGAAACGGGTTTGCCGTTAAGAGTTGCCGTATTTGTGTCAAAACGCGTGTTCAGATCATTAAAGATAAGTTTGCCGGAGCCGTTTTTAAGGGTTAGATTATGAATATCCAAAAAAGATGCCGTTGTGTTTTTGAAGTTGAAAACGCCCCAGGCATGCGGATTTTTACGGGTGCCTATGACATGCAGGTCAATATTGCCAAGACCGTGAATATCCATAATCGGTACAGGACCAAGATCAAATTTCAAAATTTCATGCAGGGGATTTAAAACTGTTTGCGCTATTTTTAAATCAACATTTTTGCTGCTTTTTATGGATAAATCGGCATTTTTATGGTTATATAATTCCACATCACCGTTTACAAATACCGTTTCTGTTAAAGAAGCGGGAACTTTGACATCCATGGCCATTTTTTGTCCGTTAAACGTAAGTTTTATAACGGCTTTTTGGGTATTATTCGGAAGCGGTTTATTCAAATAGCCTTCCGTAACCAGAATTTTGCCTGTAACGTCAGCGGAATTTGCTTTGCCTTTTATGTTTAAATTTCCGGTTATGTCGCCGTAAAAAGGATTTTTCTTTAACGCATAGAAGTTAACTTCTTCAATGAGGTTTTCTTCACCGGGCATAAGCGGGATGAAGTTTTCCGTACGGGATTTATTAATTGCGACATCCATATTAAGATATGGCATTTTAGAATCCAATTTTGTCACACGTCCGTTAACATTCAAATCAATTCCCTTGGAAAGGATTTTCATATTTCTTATATTTAGGCCGTTTTTTATAGTATCAATATCGGTTTGCAGGCTTATTTTATTGTCGGAATAAATTGAGCGGGCTTTTTCTTTTTGCATAATTCCGAGATTTTCTACTGACAATCTTGCAAAAATATTTTTGTGTTTGTCAGGTTTTGTATTCGTATCTGCTATCAGATTAACTATGCCTGATAAAGTTTCTATTTTACTATCTGGAATAGCTTTTGCATATTCGGAAAAATCCGAAAGATTAAGGTTAGTTATGCGTCCTTTTACTTTAAACTGATCTTCGCTGATTTTATTTATCGGGAGTTTTATATCTACATCCGCCATTATATCTGATGCTTTTTTATCAACGTAAAGATTCGCGAATGTTGAAAGCTTAATCTTTTTGTTATTTTTAAATTCTTCAACAATTAAGTAGCTGCCGTCCAGAAAGATTTTTTTGTTTTGTTTTAAATCATCAAGCCGGATTTTGTAATTTCCGAGACGGATATAGGCTTTTGTCAAAGTCATATTTGATTTTGACGGCATTTTTAATAAGTATTGTCCCAGTTTTAGCTCTGAATTTTTTGTATACAACAGATTGGCGTCAATACTATCGGCAGAAAAATTGCCTATATGAATTTTGCCTGCCAAAAGCGGCAAAAGATGAATTTTCACGGCTGAATGCTTTAGATTAAGCGCATTTGTTCCGTCATCATTAATTAATGAAACATCCTCTGCCATAAACCAGATTGCGGGAGTGTGCCCCATTTTTATATAAGGGTCTGTAACGGATAGTTTGTAGCCGGTTTTTTCTTGAAGCTTTTTTTCAATAACGGGCATCCTGCTCTCAATATTTATAAGTGCAGGAATACCCCAATAATAAAGCCCGTAAAAGAACGTTAAAACAGTTATAATTATTAATGATTTTCTTATTTTATCCATTCGTTTATATTATATAAAACAAGCATGGATATGGCAACTAGTAATTTTCGCTAAAAATTTGAAAATACGCCTGCGGATGGTGGCAGTTCGGGCATTTTTGCGGAGCGGACTTACCTTTATAAAGATATCCGCATTCTCTGCACATCCAGACGACTTCTGTCGGCTTTTTGAAAACCGTATCATTTTTTATATTTTCAAGAAGTTTTTTATACCGGTTATAGTGATGCTGTTCTGAATTAATAACGTGGTGAAAAGTTTCCGCAATCTCGTCAAAACCTTCTTCGCGTGCTGTTTTTTCGCCTTCGGCATAAAGTACAGCCCATTCTTCGTGTTCGCCGTTTATTGCGCTTTCAAGATTTTCTTCGGTTGTTCCGAGTTCAAACGGATAGTCGGCATTTACATGTCCTATAGTGTTCCCTATATGTTCATAAAAAAGTTTAGCGTGTTCTTTTTCGTTTTCGGCTGTTTCTAAAAATATTGCGGCAATTTGTTCATAGCCTTCTTCTTTTGCAACTTTCGCAAAGAAAGAATATCTGTTGCGGGCTTGAGATTCCCCTGCAAATGCGTTTATAAGATTTTGTTCTGTTCCGGTGCCTTTAAGTTTTTTCATAGATAATCTCCTTTTTTAAAAGGATAATTTTTATTGATGAATTTTACAATTAGAAGAGAGGATTAGCCATAAGCGGTATTTGAATTTTGAAATACAATGCTTTTTGGGGATTAATCAGGCTGTATAAATACGCATAATATAGTTATGTAATAGTCGGGAAGGTAAATTATGAATTTATTAGCATATACAAAAAAATTAGCGGAACAAATCGCATATTACGATGCGCTTACAAAACAGGATCGGGTTAATCCGCATTTTACAAACCCGTTTACTCAGCCCGTTAATATAACAATTATCTGGGTTGATGAAAAAGATGAATA
>CALVER010000005.1 GCA_944326625.1 Candidatus Gastranaerophilales bacterium
TTACCCGCGGAGGTTAAGCTACTGCCCCCCCCCCCTGGATGAAATGTAGTCATAATGCGTATTTGCGCCCATTTTTTTACCTCCGTTTGTTATTTAACATTTTTATTATAATTGTTATTGCTGCAGTTTGTCAAATTTTTTAGGTTTATATGCAATATATGCAAAAGTAAGGCACAAAAGCCCGAAAATTATCCCAAAGCACATTGTTATGTGGTAAGAATTTAAAAATGCCGTCTCGTAGGGTTGTGAATGTGACAGCAAAAGTTCTCTGAATTCTTCAAACAGTGTAATCGTTACGGACACACCCAGAATATTCCCTAAATTTCTTGATAAAGCCAGAATTCCGCTTGCAATTCCCAGATCTTTTTTGTGTACGCTTGTCATTATTGCGTTATTGGAAGGCGACTGAAAAAGTCCGTTCCCTATACCCATAATTCCTGACGCAAAAACAATCTGCCACATTTGAGTTGATTTGTCAAAAGTTGTAAAGATAATCAGCGCAATTATGTAAACTATCGGCCCCGCCATAGTTAAGTATCTTGAGCCGTATTTGCCGGCAAGGGTTCCGCTGATTGGCGCCGCAACTGATAATGTCACTGAATACGGCAGAATTAAAAGCCCTGATGTGAATGCGTCGAGTTTTAATATTTCCATTAAGTAAAACGGCAAAAGTATGCTGTTTGTGTACATTGCCATATATGAAAACATTACCCCGAGATTTCCGAAGGTGAACGGTCTTATGTGGAACATTGAAAAATTAATCAGCGGGTAATGTATTCTGTGGTCTCTGATGTAGAATAAGCTTCCGAAAATCAAAGTTATTATACCAAGAATTACTATTTTAAAAGATGTCCAACCCCATTGATAGCCTTCTGATATGGCCAACAAAAGCGACATAAGGCTTATTGTAAAATAAATAAATCCTTTGTAATCGAATTTAAAAGTTTTAACTTTTGTAACATGCGACGGTAAGATTTTCCATGAGTAATACGCGCCTAATAGTGCAACGGGAATACATGGTACAAATACCGAGTGCCAGCCGAATTTATTTATCAAAAGTCCGCCGATTGCGGGCCCGAGCATCCCGCCTATTGCAACCAGACAGCCGTTAAGCCCGAGAGCTTTTCCCCTGCGGGCATTTTTGAAAATCGTCGCAATTATTGCCTGCGCATTTGACACCATAATTGATGCCCCCAGTGCCTCAAAGCACCTTGACGCTACTAAAATTGGATAATTAGGCGCCGTAAAGCTGAAAAATGCCCCCAGCGCAAATATTGTGAAACCTGTTGAGTAGAGCTTGTTTTTCGGGAATATATCTCCCAGCTTTCCGAAAAACGGCAAAAATATGGTTAAGGTAAGCATGTAACCTACCATTACCCATTGAATTTGCGATAAAGTTACACCTAAATCTTTTGCCATGGGGTAAAGTGCAAGGTTTACGGTCGTTGAATCCAGCATGCCGATAAAGTTTCCGACCGCGGTTATTATGAACATCGTCCATTTGATTTCTCTTGGTGTTGACATAACATTAATTATATATCTTAAATTAAGTAATGTAAATTAATTTTACATTGTGGTTTAAAAAAGCTCCTTATAAGGAGCTTTTTTTGTTGGCGACTCTTTTAACCCAATTTTCAATTATTTTAAGCGGAGCCCGTGTAATTGCAAGCGACCAGGACTTTATATCCTTTGTTATTACGGCACCTGCCGCTATATTAGCCCCTTCTTCTATTGTAACAGGCGCTACAAGCACGGAATTTGAACCGATTTTTACGTTGTCTTGCAGAATTGTTTTGCTTTTGACGTTTGTAATCGGGTTGAAGTTGGCTGTAATCGTACCGGCGCCGATATTGACACGACATCCGAGTTCACTGTCGCCGATATATGAAAGATGTCCTGCGTTTGTGTTTGAGCCGATTTTAGATTTTTTAACTTCAACAAAATTGCCGATTTTTACGTTATCTTCCACTTCAACTCCGCCTCTGAAGTGTGCAAACGGCCCGATTTTACAGTTTTGGCCGATTTTATTTTTGCCTTCAAGATATGTTGACGGGTAAATTATCGTATCCCGACCGATTTCCGTGTCATCCGAAATCCACGTGCAGGATGGGTCTACTATCGTAACCCCGTTTTCCATAAGTTCATGTAATTTTCTGTCGTTCATTAATTTTGTTGCTTCAGCAAGGTGCAGGCGTGAATTTATCCCGAAAATTTCTTCGTTATTTTCCAAAACATAAGCATTGACTTTCAGTCCGTTATTTTTGCCCCATGAGATTATATCTGTCAGGTAATATTCACCCTGTGCGTTGTTGTTTTTCAGTTCGCCGAAAGCTTTTTTCAGTTTATCCCAGTTCAGGCAATAAATCCCTGCGTTAATTTCTTTTATTTCCAATTGCTCGGGTGTGGCGTCTTTTGCTTCTACAATACCTTTGAGGGTGTTGTCTTTTTCGCGGATTATTCTGCCGAGTTTTTCCGGATCTTCAAAAATTGCACTCATAATTGTCAGGTCTGAATTTGTGCTGTTGTGGTAGTCAATGAATTTTTTGAGGGTTGATTCTCTTATCAAAGGGATGTCGCCGTTCAAAATTATTACAAGTCCTTTGTAATCCTCAAGATAAGGACAGACCATGGAAACCGCATGCCCCGTGCCTAATTGAGGGCTTTGTAAAACTGTTTTTGCACATTCATAATTTTCTTTTACAAATTTTTCAACATCTTCCGCTTTATGTCCGACAATTACAAACGATTCATCCGCGAGATTTTTTACGTTGTCCAAAATATACCCCAAAAGAGGTTTGTCCATTATTTTATGCAAAACTTTCGGTGTATCGGATTTCATCCTTGTGCCTTTGCCTGCTGCCATTATGATTGATTTCAATTCCATATATTTTCTCCTTTGGTTTAATTTTAGCACAAGTGCTCATAAAAATATACTAAAACAATATAAAATCTTCCCTCAACGACGCTCTCACCTTCGGCTCCGCTATTGTTTCGGAAATATTTTTCTATCGGGTTATATTTCCTGTATAATGATTTTATGACAGTGTTAAACAAAAAAGCAGTAGTTGCAATGAGCGGCGGGGTTGACAGTTCAGTTGCCGCAAAGCTTTTGCTGGATAAAGGTTATGAAGTTGCCGGAATTACGGGAAAAATGATTAATACATTGGCAGCTCAAAAGATTTGCGAAAATTCAAAGCGCGTGGCGGATAAATTAGGAATAAAACTTCATATCCTTGATGTTACCGAAGATTTTCAAAAAAGTGTTGTTGAGTATTTTGAAAATTCCTACGTTATAGGTCAAACCCCGAATCCTTGTATTATGTGTAACCAATTTATCAAGTGGGGCAGGCTTTTTGATTATGCAACAGAAATTCTTAAAGCGGATGTTTTTGCAACCGGACATTATGCGAATATAAGATTTGATAACGGATATTATAAGCTGTTTCCTGCGCGTGACGCACATAAAGATCAATTGTATTTTTTGTACAGGCTCGGACAAAAACAGCTTTCAAAAACCATTTTTCCGCTTTCAGAATTTGATAAAACTGAAGTCAGACAAATGGCTTTTGATTTTGATCTTCCTCCGAAAGATTCCAAAGAAAGTCAGGATATATGTTTTATCCCAAAACCCGACACGACAAAAAAATATCTGCTGAATAAATTCGGCACAAGAACAGGTGATTTTATTGAAATCGGTACAGGTAAAAGATTGGGCAGGCATGAGGGAACTTATCTTTACACAATCGGTCAGAGAAAAGGTGTCGGAATTTCCGCGCCCTATCCTTTGTATGTCGTTGATATTGATGCCGAACAAAATATTGTATATCTCGGAAAAGATGAAGATAATTATAAATCAAGGCTTGCTCTGCGTGATATAAATTTTGTTTATCCGCCTGAACTGCCTGAATTCGACGCTATGGTTAAAATAAGATATAACATGCAGGCCAAAAAAGCAAGGTGCAAAATTGTTGAAGATTTGATTGAAATAGAGTTTTATGAACCGGTTTCTTCCGTAACCTCAGGTCAATCGGGTGTTATGTATGATATTTATGACGGGCACTTGATTGGCGGCGGAATTGTTATATAACTTGTAAAATATTTTTGCCGGGTGTATCATGTTGCTAAAAGAGGAGAAGAAAGATGTATAACCCGAAATCTATGGAAGCCGAAGAGTTTATTTCGCACGAAGAAATTCTGGATACTCTTGACTATGCCGAAAAAAATAAACATAACAGAGAACTTATTGACAGTATCCTGGAAAAAGCAAGATTGAAAAACGGACTTACTCACCGTGAAGCGTCTGTTTTGCTTGCGTGTGATTTGGAAGATAAAAATCAGGAAATTTATAAACTTGCCGAACAAATTAAAAAAGATTTTTACGGTAACAGAATCGTACTTTTTGCGCCGCTTTATTTATCCAATTACTGTGTAAACGGTTGTGTATACTGCCCGTATCATTTCAAAAATAAACACATACCGCGTAAAAAACTTACTCAGGTAGAAATAAGAAATGAAGTTATCGCGCTTCAGGATATGGGGCATAAACGTATTGCAATTGAAACAGGCGAAGATCCGGTTAATAATCCGATTGAATATGTGCTTGAATCTATTAAAACAATCTACAGTGTTAAGCACAAAAACGGTTCAATACGTCGTGTAAACGTTAATATTGCGGCCACAACCGTGGAAAATTACAAAAAACTACACGATATCGGTATCGGTACTTATATCCTGTTTCAGGAAACTTATAATAAAGAATCTTATGAAACACTTCACCCGACAGGACCTAAACATAATTACAAATGGCATACGGAAGCTATGGACAGAGCCATGGCCGGCGGTATTGACGACGTAAGCCTCGGCGTTCTTTTCGGACTTGAATCATACAGATATGAATTTGCGGGACTTTTAATGCACGCAGAACATTTGGAAGCTGTTCACGGCGTCGGCCCTCATGCCATAAGTGTTCCGAGAATTAAAAAGGCCGATGACATCAATCCCGAGGATTTTGATAACGGAATTGATGATGATATTTTCGCAAAAATTGTTGCTTGTATCAGAATCGCTGTGCCTTATACCGGCATGATAATTTCAACACGCGAAACCGAAGAATGCAGAAAACGTCTTTTGCACCTTGGTGTTTCTCAAATCAGCGGCGGTTCAAAAACAAGCGTGGGCGGTTATTTTAACCCGATGCCAGAGGATGAAAATTCAGCTCAGTTTGATGTTTCAGACAGACGTCCGCTTGATGATGTTATTAAATGGCTTATGCAGATGGATTACATTCCGAGTTTCTGTACGGCATGCTATAGAAGCGGAAGAACGGGCGACAGATTTATGGAAATCTGCAAGCAGCAGCAAATTCATAATTTCTGCCAGCCGAATGCAATTCTGACTTTAAAAGAATATCTTGAAGATTATGCGTCACCGGAAACTAAAGAAATCGGCTACAAGCTTATTGATAAAGAACTTCAATCGCTTGTTGACGACAAGGTTAAAACTACCGTGGAAGAAGATCTTGTTAAAATTGAAACAGGTACAAGAGATTTGAGATTTTAAAAAAGCGGATTTTATATCCGCTTTTTTATTGACAAAAATTAAATTTTTAAGTTAAAAAAAAAACGGCTGGGAATTCAAGGATGATTACCCGTATTAGAACAGCCCTTTTTGTTCCGTAAATTGAATATTTTTATATCCAAGGTGTCTGTAAGCTTCCGGTGAAACTTTTCTTCCGCGCGGGGTTCGCTGCAATAGCCCTGCCTGTAATAAAAAAGGCTCGCAGACATCTTCTATTGTCCTTACGTCTTCGCCGATTGCTGCGGCTATTGTTTCAATCCCGACAGGGCCGCCGTCGTATTTATCGATAATCAGTTTTAAAAGCGTTCTGTCTGTTGTGTCAAGTCCGAATTCATCTATTTTCAAGGTGTCAAGTGCGTCGTTTGCAATGTCTTCGGTGATTTTTCCGTCATGTTTTACCAGTGCAAAGTCGCTTACGCGTTTTACAAGCCTGTTTGCAATACGCGGTGTGCCTCTTGATCTTCTTGCAACTGCTTCGGCGCCTTTTTCGTCAATATCTATATTCAAAATCCCCGCAGTGCGTTTTATTACCTCTGATAATTCCTCTGTTGTGTAAAATTCCAGCCTGTGGATTATCCCGAAACGGTCTCTAAGCGGCCCTGAAAGCTCTCCGGCTTTGGTCGTGGCGCCGATTAGT
Source organism: Candidatus Gastranaerophilales bacterium (assembly GCA_944326625.1). Taxonomy (GTDB): domain Bacteria; phylum Cyanobacteriota; class Vampirovibrionia; order Gastranaerophilales; family Gastranaerophilaceae; genus SIG32. The sequence continues at coordinate 6,215 of CALVER010000005.1, forward strand.
GTGAATTTCGGAAGCGGTATGCGCATTGTTTTAACCGTTCGGCTCTTACCTGTTGTCATATCCAGAATAAAATCTTCCATTGCTGGGTACAGTATTTCCTCCGCAACCCTGTTGAGCCTGTGAATTTCGTCAATGAAAAGTATTTCGCCGCCTTTTAAGGACATTAAAATCCCTATAATATCGCGCGGTCTTTCAAGTGCGGGGGCTGAGGTTATTTTGATATCAACACCCATTTGTTCCGCAATTACTCCTGCAATTGTTGTTTTGCCTAAGCCTGGCGGGCCGTAAAACAACAGGTGATCCAGCGGCTGTCCGCGTTTTTTCGCAGCCTCGATTGTTATTTTTAGGGTGTCTTTTAGGGCTGTCTGGCCGATATAAGCGTCAAATGTTTTCGGCCTTATGCTGTTTTCAAAATTTTTGTCAAACTCAATTGTTTCCGGTTTTATTACCGGATTTTTAATATTTTTTTGAATTTTAAATTCGTTGTCGTCAGCAATTATGCTCATATTATGTCCTTCTTTTTAAATGATAGCATAATTATATGGTTTGGAAAAGTTATTAATAAAAGGTTATTGTTTATTAATATTATATATGATATAATTCTGGTATGGAATGTCCAAAGTGTGGTTTAGAAATTGATGATAAGACGATTGTATGCCCTAATTGTAAAAAGGTGCTGAAGGTTGTTTGTCCGATTTGTAAAACTATAAATGAGAGCAATACATGTAAAAAATGCGGTTATGTCATCGTAACCAAGTGCCATAATTGCGGTAAAATCAACCCTACCGCTAATAAAAAGTGCGCAAAATGTAAGTTTTCTCTTGAAAAAAGTGTTATTCTGAATGAGGCAAATACCGATGACTTTGTCATGCTCACAATTGATTTTCCGAATTTATCGGAAATGCGTGATATGCTCGGCTCTGTAAAATTATTTAACAAATTTAAGGTGAATTTGGATAAAGTTATTGCGGATTACGTGAAATCAATCGGCCTCAGGCGCCAGATTATTGATAAAACTTATGTCATACGTTTTGATAAAGATTACACATTTAACGGATCTGTTAATACTGCCGTTAATTCGGCCGTTGAAATCTTAAATTTGATTACAAGATTGAACTGTAAGCTTACCAAGAAAAAAAATACATCTGTCCGCTGCAATATGTTTTTGATGAAAAAATCGGTTGAAGATGATCCTAATAATTACAGCTCAGGATTTAATATCAGCATGATTTATCAGAAATCAAAAGATGAACAGCGGGTTTTGAATTCGTTTCAGGTTATTACGGACACCCCGCTTTTTGAGGCATTGGAAAAAAATTACAAGTTATCTCCCCTGAATTCGGTTTTGATTGACGGTGAGATGAAAATGTTTTACGAGCTGGATTTGAAGGATTTGGTGGAAATTGACCAGTCTTTGTTTGAAGATGAGGAAGAAGACGAAGTTAAAATTCCTAATTTTGTTCAAAATATGCTTTTGGAACAGGATAAAATCGACGGCGAAGTCCTGATGAAAATTGAAACACCTCCGGATCCCGATGCTATTTATGATATTGAAACAATTAACTTTAACGAAATTAACTGCGACTTTATAAGAACTGAAAATGTCGACGTGTTTTATCATATCGTAAATAAATTGCAGTCAGTGCCGCGCGGGATTTTGGCTATAAAAACCGCTCCTATGTATGTCCCGTATTCCTTGAAAATTATTAACGAAATTGAAGAACTCGGAATTTATAACAATATTATTTCAATTACGTGCTATGATGAGATGAAATATTCTCCGTATGCGTTTTTCAGAGATCTGGTATCAGCTATTTTTGAATACACGGTGTCTCAAAAACTTTTTGATCAAAACGATTTTTCAGCGTTTTCAAATATTGATCCGGAAAATATGATAAAAGATTTGATTACGCTTTCCGAAAGACAAATTACGGACGCTATTGATACCAGAAACCAATATTTTGATATATTCCTTACATTATTAAAAGTTATTCCGAATACCCTTATTTTTATTGAAAACTTTGATAAGGTGGATTCAAGCTCTTATGATGTTTTGAAGTATTTGTTTGAAGCTTTTGACGAGCTGCAAATAAGCTATTTAATTTCTTATGACAAAGACTTTTCACTCCATAAAAAATCACACTTTTTGATTACGCGGCCTTATTATACGGAAATTACCCTTAAGCCCACGCCGTTTGAACGGATTATTGAAGAAAACAAAAATTTCTACCGCAACATTATGAACGATTTTTATTTCCACAGAATCGCGAAATATTCCTGCGGAAGTATTCTGTTTTTGGATATTGCAATACAGTATTTGATAGAATCCGGAGTTTACCAATATAATGAAGACAGCGTTGAAATGGTAAATCCGAAAACTATTATTATTCCGTCCAATTTAGACAGGCTTATGCGGCGCCGGCTTAACCTTTTAAAAGACGACCCGCAGACTATGCGTTTTCTGGCATCTGTTCTTCTTTTGGGTACAAGGATTGATGTTGCAACAATCGACAGTTTGGGTTATGAAAATGCCGAAGAAATTATCAACAAACTTTCTGATATGGGCTATGTCTATTTCTACAATAACTGTATGTATTTCCCGAATTACAACCTGCTGAGAGCAAATTTGCTTGAGGTTATGAATAAAATCGACCTCCAGAAAATTGCAAGCGAACTTTTCTCAAAAGTTTTTGTGGAAAATATGCCAAGCCCTGTCAAATCGTATTTGTATAACCTTTTGGCTGACGAAAGCAATGCATTTTTGGAATGGGAAAAACTCGCTAAAGTCAACTTGTCGCTTGGAGATTTCAGCGCATATTTGAATTGTTCAACTGAAATTCTTAATCTTCTGGAAAAGAAAAAAGTTACGGAAGAATCCGATGAGGATATTGAAACGTATAAGCTTAAATTATATGAAAATATTTCGGACAATTTGTATGAATATGTTCCTGAAAAAACACAGGATATTGCCGAATTAACCCTTAAAAATCTTGAAAAAACAACTGATATTGATAAGATTATTTTACTTTGTTCAAAAATGATTCACGGTGCTTTAGCCTCTGCAAAATATACTCATGCATTGTGCTTGACCCATAAGGTTTTGTCGCTGGTTCCGAATGCCTCTATTGATCCGGATGCGCCCAATTTTAATTTGTATTTCTTGTTGATGTCTCTGGTTCACGTTGAAATTTTGTTCAATATTGGGGCAATGGAAGATTGTCTTGATGTTGGGTATAAGGTTTTGAATGTCATTAGCGATGAAAATATGGACAAATTGAAGCCCGAACACATGACCGAAGATCAGTTTAAAGAGCTGGTGGTCGGGTGCGTGGGTTATATCGCGCTTGCAAATGTTATTCAGTTGAAGGGTAATGTGAAAGAATTTTTGGATATTGCATATTCTTCATTAAGTTTTATCCCGAAATCTTATGACATAATCATTCAGCTTCAGGAACTTATCGCAGGCCGCGAAGTCTTTATTTCCGAAGATATGACTTCTGACGATAAATTCTCTAAAGTGGTTTATCATATTATAAATGCATTTATTAATCATAAAAATAATTATGAGGAGTTTGCGGAAGAAATTTATATTGCCAAATTGCATTCAAAAGCCCGAAATCTCGCTCAGATTGAAATTTTCTGCGATTTGTTGATAGGCTATACATATATCAATTTGAATTCGTACAAGAAAGCATCTTCTATTATTTACAAAATTATTAAATCAGTTAAAAATCAAGGAATGTATTTGCTGCAGCATTTAGGCTGGTATTTCTTAAGCGAGATGAATATAAGGCTGAAAAAGTTTGATGTTGCCTACGGTATGCTCAATAATTCCATAATTCAGCTTGAACGTTACGGCAAAGCAAGTGATTTTATCATTCTTTTGTTTAAATACAATATGTTTAAAGTTATGATGTTTTTGGGACAGGTCGGCAAGGCGCAGATTTGCCTTAATCAAGCGTATTATATTACCCAGAAATATAATGTAAAATTTGATTTTGACGTAACCCCGGAACACTATATGTGGTCAGGTGATATACAAGTTCCAGGACAGCAGGAGGGCGAAAATCAGGAACAAAATCCTGCTGAAACTTCCGAGGATAATTCTCCTGAAAATTCCGAAAATAACCCTGTGGAAGCACAAACGTCCGATGAAAGCGAGGGATAATGAAAGTTTTATTTGCAGCAGCGGAAGTGGCGCCTTTTTCTAAAGCCGGCGGTCTGGCAGATGTGGTCGGCAGTCTGCCCAAACATATTGAAGATGATGCTGAAATTGCTGTTTTTACGCCGTTTCACGGGCTTATTGATGCCGATAAATACGGTATAAAAGAACTTGAAAATTCTGAAATGTGGCTTACCTTCGGAAATCAGGGGCATAAGTTCAGACTGTTTATGTGCAAGCTGCCCGATACAAATATAAATGTGTTTTTCGTCCATAATGACTGGTATTTTACATGTTTTAAAGAAGTTTATCCGAAATGGCTTGATACGCGTTATGAGCATGAAAGGTATATTGCTTTTTCTCTTGCTGTTTTGGAATATGCTAAAGCCTTGAATTTCAGGGCTGATGTTATACATGCAAATGACTGGCATACGGCAATGATTCCTGTGTATCTGCACAGTAATTACAGGTATGATGATTTTTGGAAAAATACAAAAACGGTTTTTGAAATACATAATCTCGCATATCAGGGTGTCTGGTTTGAGGATGTTCTTGATTTTGCAAATATGCGTAAAGATATTGTCTATAACGAATGGGGAGTTGAGCATTACGGCAAAGTTAACTGGATGAAGGGTGCCATAAATTATTCGGATAAAGTTATTGCCGTATCTCCGAATTACGCAAGAGAAATTTTAACCGGTGAATACGGCGAGGGTATGGATTACACTCTCAGAATGAATCAAAATAAACTCGTCGGAATTCTTAACGGTATTGACTATTCCGTATTTAACCCGAAAACCGATAAAAATCTTGCCGCAAACTATACATATAGATTTCTTGAGAAAAAAGAAATAAACAAAAAAGCTGTTTGTGAGTTTTTCGGTTTAAAATATAATCCTGAAAGGCCTTTAATAGCATTTATTTCTCGTCTGGTTGAGCAAAAAGGGCTTGATCTTATAAGACAAGCCGAAAATGATATGAAAAATACAAATGCGGATTTTGTATTTTTGGGAAGCGGAAACAGTGATTACGAAAACCTTTTAATCTGGCTTTCAAATAACACGTCTAATATTCGCGCTTATATAGGGTATAAGGCTGACCTTGCAAATCTTATTTATGCCGGCAGTGACTTTTTCCTTATGCCGTCAAAATTTGAACCGTGCGGGTTAAGTCAGCTTATTGCAATGCATTACGGGTCTTTGCCGGTTGTAAGAGCAACAGGCGGGCTGGAAGATACGGTTACCGGTTATCCTTTGAATGATTCAACAGGTTTCAAATTCTGGCGCTATGACGGATGGGATATGATGCAGGCCGTTAATTGCGCACTCGGAGTTTATCATGAAAAACCTACGCTTGACGCTATGCGTAAATCTGCTATGAAAGCTGATTTTTCATGGGATAAAAGCGCTAAAAAATATTTGGATATTTATAGAGAACTTGCTGGATAAATTTTTAATGTGTGCATAAAATGTGGGTATGAATAACTACATTAAATTGCATATATCAGTTTTACTTGCAGGTTTTACGGGAATTTTCGGCAAATTAATACAGCTTAATGAAGGGCTTCTGGTATTTTACAGGCTCTGGTTTGCGTTTATAATTTTGTGTGTATTATTTTGTCTGATTAAAAAATTTCCAAAAGAAAATTTTAAAGACGCATTGAAGCTTATGGGGGTCGGGGCGCTTTTGGGGCTTCATTTTTTACTGTTTTACGGAAGTATAAAATATGCTAATGTTTCGGTCGGGGTGGTTTGTTATTCTCTGGTCGGATTTTTTACGGTAATTTTTGAACCGTTAATTGAAAAAGTTAAGTTTTCGGTGATTGATTTGGGATACAGTTTAATTGCCGTGTTAGGTATTGGCTTAATATTCAATTTTGACACGGGAAACAGGTTCGGAATAATCCTCGGGGTATTGTCGGCGGCTGTTTTTGCCCTGTATACGATTTACAATAAAGTTATTGATAAATCTTCCAAAAGCATGCTTTTTTATGAAATGGGCGGCGGCGCATTATTTATAACTTTAGTTATGCCTTTTTATTTGTATTTCAATCCTGTCAGCACTGTTTTGCCTTCTTATTCCGATTTGGGGTACTTAATAGTTTTGGCATTTTTCTGTACAATAGGTTTATATATCCTGCATATTCAGGTATTAAAAACAATATCTCCGTTTACAGTCTCTTTGTGCGGAAATCTTGAACCCATATACGGAATTGGTATCGCGGCAGTATTTTTAGGTGAAGCAAAAGAGCTTAACCTCTCATTTTACGTCGGAATGGTGCTCATACTTTCATCGGTATTCTTGCAAACCCTTATGAAATCAAGACAAATCACCGTATCAGAAGAACATGTTTAAATTTTTTGCAATTCTGAAATCGCAGGATCAAGAAGTCTTCTGCCTATATTCTCAAAAGAGATAGAGCAAAGAGTTTTGTTTCCGTATTTAATTAATTTTTCAATAACACCCTTGCCGTATTTGGGGTGAGAAACCATATCACCCTGTTCAAAAGCCGGAGCATCATCCGCTAATACAGGCTCATCAGACGGATAAACAGGCACAACCGGCGGCTGCGGCTCGTTTAACATGTCATCAGGATTATTTTCAACTTCAAATTCGGTCGGAACATCTTCAAGTACCGGCTCTTGAGTAATTACTTCTTCTTCAGCAGTCTCATCAAGAGGGTGTTCTTCTTCAAACGGAAGTTCATTTGTAACTTCATAATCCGCACCTGATAAATAGTGTTCTTCTTCCGGCTGTTCGGGTTGTTCAATTGAAATATCGTCAATGAAATCCAAATCGTCCTCGGTAATTGTATCTTGTGATGTTATATCTTCAATTGAAGGCGGTTCTTGCGGTTTTGTATAAAACACTTCATCAACGTCTTTTGCGACCTGTTCCACAAGTTCATCATGCGTCATCTGAGTTTCGGGTACAGTCACTTCCTGATCGTGTGAAATTTCTTCGGGAATTTCAATTTCTTCATTATCGTCAAAGTCAAAAACAGCATCTTGATTGTCAGAAATATCCGTTACGTGTTCGTCAGGTTCTTCTTCCTGTGTAATTTCTTCAACCTCTTCAGGAATTTCAACAACGGGTTCGGTTTCATCAATTACCTCAATTTCGTCCACGGCCGGAAGATCAGAAATTTGTTCTTCTTCCTGAATTTCGTGTTCTTCCTCTACGGTTGTATCCTCATCTTCAAAATTGTTTTCAGAAAGTTCATTCAATTCAACAATAAACGGAACATTTTGTGTAAGTGCACCGCAGATAATGAATTCATTGGCATTCAATTTGTTCAATAAAGTATTGTAGCTTGCAAAATCGTGCTGGAGGGTTTGCGGAGCAAAGAAAATGAGATTTTCCGCGCGTTGTTTCAATTCCGGCAGATATTTGTAACCGTGGCTGCAAATTATTGTTGTAAAAATGTGTTCATTTCCGAAAATTTGCATAAGCAATTTTTTATCGGAATTCCTGTTTGTAAATTTACTGAACAAATATATGTAAGCATCAACTTTATTCATTTGAGAGTGAATATAAGAAATAAGCTCTTTTTGCAGACTGTCAGGTACATCGGCAATATCAATATAAGTAATTTTGTTTTCGTTTATTGCATTTAATAAACCGTCAAGTTCTTCTTTTGTTTGAGCAAAAACATTATCCTCATGGTATTTTAAAAGTTTATGTTTTAAGAGTGCTAATTCAGGGATATTTGTTGCTGCATATTGCTGTGAAACAACATTTACAAAATTATTAAACGGGATAAAATTATCTTCAACCGTTTTTGTATATTCCTGAACTTCATAAAAAATATCCTGAATAACAGCTTTGCTGGCGGCATCAACTTCGGTAAGGTCATTTTCGTAAATATAGTCAATCATTCTTGCGTTCAACGGAAGTTTGAAGTCACGTTTAAACCTTACGGGTTCAAATTCTCCAAAAGTATGATCAACATCAATTACGACAACTTTTTCACCGTAATCGGCAAGCTGGTTTGTGGAATTTTTTACGATTGTGTTAATATTGTCGAATTTTTCGGCACATATCGTGAGATTTTTTTCAAAAATTGTTTGGTCAACTTTGAGTTTTGTATTTTGCTGGGCAAGCGCGCCTAACAAAATCGGTTTTTCAATAGGCAGAAGTCTTAAAATGTCTCCTGAATTTAATTTTGAAAGCTGCGCTTTTATTGAGGGAATTGAACCGTCGTAATTATCAACGATTCCTTCGGAATTGAATGTGAAGATTAATCTGGCAATTGCGTAATTTGCGTTAATTTCAGCTTTCAGGTTAACTATTTGTCCGACATAAGACTTGTTATTGTCAACAAGTGCTATAAATTGTGCAAGTGCTATTTTATCATCATCTGTATAAGATATTTTTACAAGATTATTCTTAATCTCCAATAATTTCATCAGTTTTCCCTCTCAATGGAAATATTCTAACACAAAATTCAATTTTTTTTATTAACTTTGTCACATTCTTTACTATTTGTTATATCAATAAGGTTGTTGTAAATATCAACGGTTACGGGACAAATTTTTAATTCGCGTTTTACAAGGCTTTTTATTGTTTCTTTATAGCATCTTAAAAGTGCTTTATTAAGTCCGTTATTTTCCTTTAGAATTTTACAAATTTCTTCGCGGTATTCTTTATCGCGGGTGTTGGGTTCGATTTTATCAGCAAGAAAAATTATTTTTTCAAAATCCGTCATATCTTTTTTGCCGAGGGTGTGCCAGCGGATTGCGGATAAAATTTCATTGTCGCACACTCCAAAATCTTTATTGGCGCAATATGCGCTTACGGGCGCGTGAAGTGTTTTGTAATTCATCAATTCGTTTTCGTCTACGTTTAAGTTTTTATGGATTATGTCAAGCAGCTTTTCATTGTCAAAACATTTTGCGCAATCGTGCAAAAGCCCTGCGACATAAGCTTTATTCTCATCTTCGTGAAATTGTTCCGCAAGCTCTTTTGCGCATTCGGCAGTCCCGAGGCAATGACTGTATCTTTCATCGGTTAAGTGTTCTTTAAGCCATTTTAATATTTCGTCTTTATTGATTTTTGTATAATCCATTTTGTTCTATATATCCTTTTACTTTGTCTGTTACAAATTTGCTTATATCATTTCCTTCGCGGATATTTTTGCGTATATCGCTTGACGAAATGTCTTGAAAATCCATTTTTGCGAATGTGAAATTGTATCCCTTTTCTTTCAATTCCCGATATTTTTTGTTGTCAAGTTCGTTTTCCCGTACAAAAACTATAAAATTTACAAGTTCTTTTAATTTATCCGCTTCATACCAGGTGTCAATTTTTTTGAAAGCATCCGTACCTATTATAAAATTAATTTTTCCTTCAATATCGTATTTTTTGTAAAGTTCAAGAATTGTAAGATAAGTATAGGAATTTCGTTCATTTTTGTATTCAATATCGGAGACTTTGAAGTTTGGATTTGAAAGTGCCGCAAGTTCAACCATTTTGAGTCTGTGCGGCGTGAGCGTAATGTCATAATTTTTATGCGGGGGTCTGTATGCCGGAATGAATATAATTTTATCAAATCCGTAATTTTTCAGCACATAGTCAGCCATCTTTAAATGGGCAACGTGTATCGGGTTAAAAGTTCCTTGAAAAACGCATAATTTCATACTTTTATTTTATCACGAAAAATTATTCTTAATTTAGCATAAAAAAAACCTGATTTTTTTCAAAATCAGGTGCAAAATTTGTAGGGGAAAAATTAATTGGAGTTAGTTATAGTAGTTAGATTAAATGCAATGCTTGTTTGTTATATATAGCAATAAAATTCATCTGTTCAAATAAAAGTTCAGACCTGTCAACAAACGGCTGTGTGTTATTGGTTGTTGTTGTGACCTGTTCGTTGTACATATCTTTCAACTTGTCGTCAATCTTTTTTAAATTAGCTGTTGCCATTTTAAAATCTCTCTCTCAGTTCTTACATATATATAAAGTATATACTCATTTCCGAATTTCAAATAAGACAAAACTTGTTACATTTCGTTACATTAGTTTTTAAAAAGCAATTCCTGCGGGGATTTTGTTTTTATATATAATATAGGTAGGTAGTATGGTTAGTAATAATATAAATCCTTATAATATACCGATGCAGGCAGCGGGGCAATCTCAATTAGGCGGTGCGGCACCTTCAATGCAGGCAGGGCTGGATGCTCAGGCTGTAAAACAGAGTGTTGATAATTCATATCTTGCAAATCGTGTAAAGGCATCAGAAGAAGCAAATCCGATTGCAACATTAGGTTTAACGCTTGCGACTTGGTATGGAATTTCACAGGCTATGGATAAATTCGGACCGAAATGTGCGGGAGATTATGATAAATCGGTTCTCGGCAGATTAGGCGGCTGGGGCGACAAAGTTCAGACAAAATTTACAAATACTTCTGTGGGTAAAGGAGTTCAAAAGGTCTGGCATGGAGTTGAAAAAAGCTGGAATTGGCTTACCGGAAAAAGTAAACTCGCTTATGCGGTTACAAATACTCCTACTCAAGCCGAGTGGAAATTCGCAAAAAGTACCGGTGCCGGTTTAAAAGGATTTTTGGCAATGGATACCGATCAATTGTTCGGCTATTTTATGAAACCTGTTGATGATGTCCAAAAGCTTGAACAATTCGGATATACAAAAGATCAGATTGATAAGGTTGCAAATTCATTAAAAGGTTTGAATAAAACCGATAAGGCCGCAGCTCTTGCAAAAGAAGAATTAAAAGCACTCGGAATTAAAGATTCAAGCATAAATAAAATTTTTAATAAAAAAGGCGTTCACGGGCTTAATGAGTATTCCAAACACATAAAAGCGAGAAAATTAGGTTTCCGAAATCTTGCGGAATACGAAGCTGTTACAAAAGACAGTTTGGCTAATGTTGATAAGATGTATCAGGCTTTACTCAAAGCGGATGATAAATTATGTATTACGGCAAAACGTGCATCAGGCACGCTCGGGAAAGTAAAAGCGCATTTGTTTGGCAGAAAAGTTGCTATTCCTGAATTAAGAAATAAATTTATTGCAACTCTCGGCAAAGGTAACAAAACAAGGCTCGGAAGATTTTTGCCGAAAGCATTCGGATATTTCTTAGAAGGTACGACAAACAGATTTGCGGGCGGTAAACTTGCTGTATTCATGCAGGCTGCAATCTTTGGTGACATGCTTGCAAATTCATTTATTGCGCCAAAAGGTGAAAAATTTAAAACCTTTATGGAACGATTTGTAAATGATTTTTCATACTTTATGGCTATGCCTTTTGCATACATGGCTATGCATAAAGTCGGCGGTATGAAATATGCGGGACTTGATAAAAAAGGTGTTGAAACATATCGTGCAGCATTGAAAGCATTTAATGAAAAAGCAAAAGCCGGCGGATTTGCGACAAAAGCAGATTACAAAGCCGCTAAAAAAGCTTTGTCAGGTATGTTAAAAGCTGATGTAAAAAATCCGATAACACGTCTTTTCAAAGGCATAGGCAGATTTATTAATATGGGTAACGAAACCCGTGCGGCTTATAAATCAGCGTCTAAGATGAATTTGAATTTCTTGAGAAAAATTCCTAATTTCTTGAAGAATTTGGGCGGGGTACCTTTGAGAATTGCTCTTCCTATGGCAGTAATTGTCCCGGTTGTTGCAAAATTCTTTACAAAAGCTGAAAATAAAGTTTTCGGCAAACCCACAAAATCTGTTCTTGATGAAGAAAAAGAATCTGAACAGCTGCCTGAACAACAGATTGCTTCGCAATCAAATAACAATCCGTTCAACAATCAGCCGACAGTAATCCCGAACACTCCGACAAATCTTCTTAAAATGTATCAGAACGGTCAAAAATATCAAAGCCCGCAATCAACAGTCACTAACAACGTAAATAATACAACAATTATTAACGGCGAACAGAAAGACGATGACGGCAAGGTTTTGGAACCTGTAAGAACATATATTCCGTCGCCTGTTGGTGTTCAAATCAAAGGTGAAGATCAGACAAAAGGTCAAGCGGCACTTGCAAGAGCGGATTTGGCCGAAAAACAGGCGCTGGAAACTCTTGCCATGAAATGGTAGTAACATATACGGAGTAAGGTTTTTGTCATGCTGAACTTGTTTCTGCATCTCTGTAAAGAGAGTCTGAAGCAAGTTTTTAAAGACATATACCCGGCATCAAAATTTGATATGATGACCGTACTATTGAAAAGCAAAATAACATGTGTTAACATGTTAATGCTCCGGACGGGTGTTAATTTTGTTCCTACATTATACTAAAAGGGAGAGTTGACTCTGTCTGACATTGCAGTATACCCGCCGATTAATCATCGCCAGCGGGAAACGGATTTGTCGAGGCGCTCACCCACCTGCGAGACCGGCAGGTAACAAAATCGCGCTTGTTCGGGGCTTATTTTTTTATTGCTTGTTTTGAAAAAATATGCTAAAATTTATGTATGCAGAATAAAGTTCCTACAATAATTCTAACTGATAATGATCAGACTCGAAGTGTCCTGGAATTGTATTTGCAAGAGTTTGAACATTTTGATGTGATGGATAAATTCGTTGAATATACGGAAATATACGATATTTTGTCCACTCTGGATAAATCTGTTTTTGTTGTTGATATTTCTCATAATCCTGACGCAAAACTTGATTTTATTGGAGAGGTCTCACGGAATATTCATAACTGTAAAATTTTGGTTTTGTCTGACAGTCCGTCAGTTGGGCTTATAGTAAGAGTTATGAGAGCCGGTGCAAAAGAATTTTTGGCTCTGCCTTTGATTAAAACTGAATTTATTGACGCATTGAGCAGAATTAACGAATCGCTTTATTGTGCACCGAAAAAAAATACCAAATGCAAAATTATATCAATATTTTCCAATAAAGGCGGAATCGGTAAAACATCTATTGCTTCAAATCTCGCGCTGGAGCTTGCAAAAATTACAAAAGAAAATGTCGCGCTTCTGGATTTGAATTTTCAGCTCGGAGATATTACAACGTTTATGGACTTGAAACCGTCTTTCAATATTTCGTATATGCTTGAAAATCTTGACAAAATGAATGACGATTTTCTTTTAAGTACAATGGAAAAATACAAAAGCACCAGCCTTTATGTGCTTGCGGATCCTCCGTTTTTTAAACAGGCTGCGGATATTCTGCCCGAACATATCACAAAATTATTTTCCATGCTTAAAAAAACTTTTTCGTATATTGTTGTGGATGCCGAATCAAGTTTTGATGCCAAAAATATTGCGGCACTGACCGAATCTGACCTTGTTTTTCTTGTAACTATCGCAAATCTTCCGGCTCTCAGAAATTCTCAGAGATGTCTTGAATTGTTTGAAAGATTGGGGTTTGATAAAAATAAAACACAAATACTGTTGAACCGCTATATGGAAAATGACGAGGTCAGTATTGATGATATTGAAAATGTTCTGGAAAGAAAAGTTTACTGGAAAATTCCGAATAACTATTTTACAATGATGTCCTCAATTAATAAGGGAATTCCGGTAAGTGACATAAATCCTGATTCCAATGTTGCAAAAAGCTACAGAGATTTGGCTTTGCATTTGACGGACAGTATTTATCGCACGAATTTGATGAAAAAATATGAAAATGTAATAAATTAGGAGGTATTTTGGGTTTAAGCGACAGATTTAAGGACGAAAAGAAAAAATCTTCAGCCAAAAAAACAGAAAAAAAGGCTGATAAGGCAGCTGACAAAAAGATTGAAAAAAAGTCTGCATATCCCTCACATGTTCAGGCTGATTTAGAGATGCTCGAAGATATTGAGTGTATGGTGTTAAATAAAATTGCCTATACGCCTGTTTGGTTTGAATTTACAGAAGATGAGCAGAAAAAACTTATCAGAGATTATCTTAACGCACGTCTTGCATTGCCTGAAAATGCGGCATTGATTTTGACGGAAGACGAAAAAGATATTTTTGTAACAAGAATTCTTGCCTCAGTTTAGGTGGAATTGTTTTGGTATTTGTTATAAACTTTTGTTATGCAGTACAGAAAGTTTAAAATTGAATCCAAATACCGTCCTGCGGGAGATCAGCCAAAGGCTATTGATGCACTTGTCGACGGGATTAATAAAGGTGACGACGCTCAGACGCTTTTGGGGATAACAGGCTCCGGTAAAACTTTTACTATTGCGAATGTTATTGAACGTGTTCAGATGCCGACTCTTATTATTGCGCATAACAAGACGCTTGCGGCGCAATTGTATAATGAATTTAAAGAACTTTTCCCCGAAAACGCAGTTGAATATTTTATAAGCTATTACGATTACTATCAGCCGGAAGCTTATATCCCGAGAACTGACACTTATATTGAAAAAACCGCCTCAATTAACGAAGAAATCGACCGTTTGCGTCACAATGCAACAAGATGTTTGAATGAGCGCAACGATGTAATTATTGTTGCGTCAGTCAGCTGCATTTACGGTTTAGGACTTCCTGAAAACTATTTCAAAGGGTCTGTTGAGCTTAAAGTCGGTGATCAAATTGACAGGGACGATTTGTTAAGGCATCTTGTAAGTGTTCAGTATAAACGAAATGATCTTGTTCTTGAACGTTCTACATTCCGTGCAAGAGGCGATATTGTAGAAATCATGCCTGCTTATGAAAAAATTGTTACGAGAATTTACTTTTTCGGTGACGAAATCGAAAAAATTATGCGAATTGATAATGTGTCGGGAGAAATTCTTGAAACTCCGGAAAGTGTTGTAATTTATCCCGCGGTTCACTATCTTTCTTATGATGAAAATGTCGATGAAACAATGGATTTGATTAATGCGGAGCTTCAGGAACGTCTCCGTGAATTGAATGCCCAAAATAAACTCGTGGAAGCGCAAAGGCTTGAACAGCGCGTTAAATACGATATGGAGATGATTAAGGAAATGGGGTATTGTTCGGGTATTGAAAATTATTCCCGAATTATTGAGCGACGTCCGCCCGGGTCGCATCCTGCAACTTTGCTGGATTATTTTAAGGG
>CALVER010000006.1 GCA_944326625.1 Candidatus Gastranaerophilales bacterium
AAAATTAGTGAGCGAAGCTCACAGTAAAGAACTTAACGTCCTAACGTCTTATCGTCTTAACGACTTTAAAAAGAAAGTTGCCTTCACGTTAGCCGAAGTCTTGATAACCCTCGGCATAATCGGCATAGTGGCAGCGATGACTATTCCGACATTGATTAGTAATTATCAGGAAAAGCAAACAGTATCTAAATTGCAAAAGGTCTATGCAACATTGAAAAATGCTTTGGAAATGGCAAAAGTAGATAACGGTGATTATGATACTTGGTCATGGAACCAAATTCCGCAGTCAGATTCTAAAAGGATACAATATTTTTGGGAAACTTATGGATTTCCTTATTTAAAAGTAGCAAAGAAATGTTTTTCGGATACGGATCCTTGCAGATCTTCGTTTAAGATAAATGATACATCAGAGTTTAACCCAGGTCAGAATAACGGAGCATTTATATTAAATGACGGAACATCTGTTTTCAGCTGGGCAGGAGGAGATGCTTATTTCCAGCATGTTTGGATATATGTTGATATTAATGGAGATGCAAAACCAAATGAAATGGGTAAAGATATCTTTGTCATGTATTTTTCACCTAATAATCCTGGTAATAAACTGGGTTCACTTGACGATGACGGGAATTTTGTGGATTCAGGCAGGGTAATAGAATACGGTTACGGATTAACTTTTTATGGCGAAGCAAACGGAGTTACGGTTGATGATATGTTGGATCCGAATTTTATAATGCAGTCTACAACTGGTGCCAATACTAATATAAGTTGTACAAAATCAGGCAGGAGACAAACCTGCGGCGCAGCAATAAAGTTGAACAACTGGAAAATTCCTGACGGCTATCTTGAATAAATTATTTTATAACTTCAAGAAATTCATAATCCGTCAAATACGGCATGTGGCTTTCGGTTATCAATTCACCCGGGAGCAGAACAGCAATCCCCGGCGGGCATTCTGCAATTATTTCTGCGGAAATCCTGCCGATTGCTTCTGTTTTCGGGATAGTTTCTTTTTCCGAATAATATGCCTCGCGCAAGTTCATTTTAATAACCGGTGTCAGCATCGGCATGTGTTTTTTATTTTCAAGATAACAGATGTCTGAATAATTTGTTCTGTCAATTTTTTTAAGGCATTCAACGAGATACTGAATATCAGAGCGTTTGTTGCCGATGTTTGATAACAATAAAAGTCCTGCGTCAGATGCGCTTTCAACCTCTATATTAAAATCAATTTCCAAAATGGATTCAAGCCTTTTGCCGGATAAACCGTCAGCTTTGATAAACACTTTTGTAACATCCGTTTTATATCCGAAATCAGGTTTTAATTGATGAATATGTTCCAATTTATCAATTTCACGGCGTAGATATTTTGCGTTGGAAACTGCTCTTTGAAGTTGTTTTCTGCCTCTTGGGCTTTCAAGGTTTGCTCTTGCCGCATCAAGACTTGCAAGAAGCATTAAAGAAGGGCTTGTTGTGTGTAAAAGTTTTAGAGCTTTTTCAACAGCGTCTACATCCAGAATGGAATTTTCCGCTATGTGGAGCATGGAACTCTGGCTCATGCTGCCGCCTGTTTTGTGAAGTGAATGAACAACGGCATCTGCGCCGAGTTTTAAGGCAGATGTCGGTAAATGATCGTTAAAATTCCACAAACACGCATGCGCTTCGTCAACAATTAAAGGTACATTATATTTTTTGCATACTGCGGAAATTGATTTTATATCAGATACAACGCCTTCGTATGTAGGGTTTGTAATCCAAACCATTGATACATCTTTGTTGGTTTTGAGTAATTCTTCAACGCGGTCAGGGTTTACGTTACCCCATATTCCCCAGTCTTCAAATCTTTCGGGAATAAGCCATAATGGTTCTGCGCCGGAGATTATCATACCTGTCAGAACTGATCTGTGGCAGTTTCTGTTTGTTATAATTTTTTGTCCCTGTTTGGTTAAACCCATTGCAAGCGCAAGGTTTCCCGCAGTTGACCCGTTAAGTAAAAAGAAAGTTTTTTGGGCGCCGAAAGCTTTTGCAGCAAGTTCTTGCGCTTCTTTTATCGGACCTGTTGCAGGATGAAGTGTTCCTAAATTATCGAATTCGTCAGTTGTATCAACTGCTAAAGCTTTTTTTCCTATAAGTTTTTTGAATTCGGTTAGTGTTCCGTTGCCTTTTGTATGCCCCGGAATGTGAAATTGATATGTCGGATTGTCGTAAGCCTTTTTTAATGCTTCTACAATCGGGGCATGGGTTTTTGTATATTTATAATTTTTTGTTACAGTTGTCATAGTAATAATAATATACAATAAAAAAATTTTAAATTGCAATATCTTTATGATATAATTAATATTTATGAAGACCTTTTTACAAACGGTTTTAATTATATTGTTTACATTTATCTCAGGGAGTGCTTTTGCGGTGGAAGGACTTTCTGTTGAAAAAAATGTTACGGAAAGCGAAATTTTACTGCCTGAAAATACAAAGCTGCCTGCAAGGGATTTGAATAATGACGGCGTTATTGACAGTAAAGATTTGTTGATAGATTCAAGTGAAGAAAACTTTTTTATGTTTGAGCATCTTGGTGATCCGATAAACAGGGAAGAAGGTTCTTTATTTTATAAGATAGAAAAAGCTCTAAAGGCGGAGGTTACAAGAACGGATTACAGTAACTATCTTTTGAAAGATATTTTGACCGTTGATTTGGACAAAGGGCCGGTGGACAGAATTCAATTTTACGGCAAATACCGCGGTAATATGTCGTTTAATTTTGTTGAACAGGGCGATTATGACGGGGATTATGATATCACCTCGATTGACGTCGGTATGATGGGGCAGTTTAACCCGCAATATAAAACGGATTTTAAATTACAGTTGAAATTGACGCCGACGTCAGAGAGAACTTTTTTACAGAATCTTATAAGCGATGCATATATTGTAAACACGGCAATACCGCATCATCAACTAATGCTCGGGAATTCTCGTAATCAGGTTGGTGTTGAAGGCGGAATGAGTACAACGTATGTGCCGTTTGTTTTAAGATCACAAATCGCAAGAACATTTGCAAATACCCGTGCTTTTGGTGCAAGGGTTATCGGGAATTATTCTCTTGTGGATTACAGTTTGGCGTTTAACAGTTCGGACAGGTTTTTCAGGGAATTTTTTCCCGGAGCGGAATTTACGGGCTGGGTGAATTTAAAGCCGCTCGGCAAAACCGACGGCAAGTACGGGAAACTTGTGATGGGCGGCGGTTTAAATTCCGGCAGGCGTCATGAAGATTATACAGTAGGCGGTGCATATATAGGCTGGAATTATAAAGATTTTATGATAAATGCTGAATATTCGGTTGCAGATGGCTATAATGCCAGAGTTTTTTCAACTGATAAGGCAGAGGGTTTTTATACAACAGTGGGCTATAAGTTAACTCCGAAAATTCAGCTTGTGGCGCGTTATGACCAATTTGACCCCAATAAAGATATGTCCGGTGACATCAGGCGGGAATATTCTGCCGGTATAAACTATTTTGTAATCGGACAGGGCATGAGAATTTTATTAAATTACGTTTATTGTGACAACCAAAATACGGATGACAGTCACAGACTTATTTTAGGCACACAAATATTATTGTAGAAAATTATTCTACAACCAAAATGAAAAAGATAAGAAATACTATTTAACGTCGTCTTTGATAACGATGAGGTTATTCATAATTTTCATTGCGCAGGTCGGCAAAACAACGTGCTCCAAGCCGTCGGCAATGCTTAAAATTTTTCCTGCGCCAAGTACAACATCTTCGCCTTTGTACTGAAATTTGTAATCAGTTTTTCTGTCAGAACGGATTGTGATTTTGTCCATTGTTTTTCCCTTTACTAGTCTTTCATTATACCGAGAGCATCAAAAAATATGCCCTCTTCCATTACTTCATTATATAAATCTTCATCCTTTTTGAAATCCTCCATTGTATAAGGATAAAGGTCTATACAAACATTCATTTCGGTTTCAATTTTTCCGATAATCGGCCAAATTTCTTCGCGTTTTGATTTGTCCTCAACATCAAAAATCGCAACGAGTTCAATGTCTTCGCCTTCATGGTTTTTGCCGTCCAAAAATTGGCCGAAAAGATAAATACCCTTAAAATCGTCGAATTTTTTTCTGAACGCTGATGTCAAAACTTTTATGACGTCGTGAACCGGACTTGTCATAATATACTCCTTAATTCTTGTCTTGAAACGGTTTTTTGTTCGCCTGTCGCAAGATTTTTTACGGAAACTTTGCCTGCTTTAATCTCATCTTCGCCTAAAATTAAAGCGTAATCCGCGACTTTTGAAGCCTTTTCAAGTTGTTTTGTAAATTTTTTATTACTCAGGTCAAATTCTATGTTAAATCCTTCATTGCGCAGTTCTTCCGCAAGTTCAAAAGCATCCGCCGGAGAAGTTGAAACAATATAGCCGTTGAGTTTTTGAGGCTGCGGAACAGGTAAAAGAGAATTTAATCTTTCCATTCCCATTGCCCATCCGACCGCAGGTGTGTCGTCGCCGCCGAGATTTTTTACAAGGCTGTCATAACGACCGCCGCCGCAGACGGCATTTTGGGAGCCCAAATTGTTTGATTTAATTTCAAAAACGGTTCTGTTATAGTAATCTAACCCTCTTACCAGCAGTTTATTTACGTTATATTTTACGTTTAATTTATCAAGATAAGTCTTTAATTTTGCAAAATGTTCCGCGCATTCTTCACAGATGTAATCGGATTGGATAACTTTTTGGATTTCCGGTTTTTCAAAAATGGCTTTGCAGCTTTCGACTTTGCAATCCAAAAGTCTTAGAGGATTTTTTTCATATCTTGTTTTGCAGTCATCGCAAAGGTTGTCAAATTCCGGTTTTAAAACCTCTTTAAGTCTTTTTTTGAATTCTTCACGGCATTTGGGGCAGCCGAGAGAATTTATTTCAACATCTAAATCGTTAAGTCCCAGAGATTTCAGATAATTTACAGCCATCAAAATAACCTCGGCATCAGCTGTCGGTTCTTTTATTCCGAACATTTCAACGCCGACTTGATGAAATTGTCTTTGTCTGCCTTTTTGCGGACGTTCGTATCTGAACATCGGGCCTTTATACCATAATTTTACGGGCGGAGATAATCTTGCCATTCCGTTTTCAATGTATGAGCGGACAACGCCTGCCGTGTTTTCGGGGCGAAGTGTTAATGAACGGTCGCTTTTTTCAAAGGTGTACATTTCTTTATTTACAATATCGGTTGTGTCGCCTACTCCGCGGGCAAAAAGTTCCGTTGCCTCAAAAATCGGTGTCCTGATTTCTTTATATCCGTAACGGCTAAAAATTTTCAGGGCGTTTTCTTCCAGAATATGCCACTGGTCAACTTCTTGAGGTAAAATGTCATGTGTTCCTTTGATTACATTGATGATTTTTGTCATAAGTTGATTATAGTTACTTAACTTTTAATTGTCAATCACTATGGCATGCTGAATTAATGGACTTTTAACAATTAATAATTCCTTAAAAATCAATATTTTCTGAGAATTTATTGCGGCCGGTTAAATTATTTACCTTACAATTTAATGATTTTTTTGTAATATTGCATCAATAATAGCTTCTACATAATTTAAATCGTCAACATCCAGCATTTTGATTTTCATTACAATATTGCTTATTCTTTTATCTTCTTTTTTGTCAAAGGAAAATAATTCTTCATAATCTATTTTAAGATTTTTGTGGATATTGTCTAAAGTTTCTGCAGAGGTAAAATTGAGGCCTCTTTCAAGTTCTGAAAGCGAATGCCTACTAATACCTATTATCTCGGCAAATTTTTCCTGCGATAATTTAAGGCTCTTTCTTATTTCTTTAAGTTTTAAACCCACCCGTGATTTTACATTCATTTTAAAAGTTTAATATTTATTAAACTTTTTAACTATATCCCATTGTATCATAATACCTGTTATACATTGTATAACAAAAATATTAAATTAACATCAAAAAATTTAAAAATATTCACGAAAGTTCAAAAATATTTGTATGGGTAAATGCCGGAAAAACAGACTGGCAGCGACAAACAGGTTAAGTTAAAAATGCGCAGATTGTAAAAGAAAAATTTTAATAAAACTTAAAATATTAGAAATAATAATGATTTTTGTTTTAATTTTTAATGAAAAAAATTGTTGTGTTTGTTAAAAAATATTAAGTTTTTTATTAATAGAATATAATTGTCGGTAGAATTTTCGGTTGATGTTAAGAAAATTGAAAATATTATAGTTTAATTTATACAAATATAAAGTAATCTTAAAAGTTTATATATATTGCTTAACAAATTTGTAATGTTTACTTTGCAAAAATATTCTTCGGGAGTATAATAAAAAGTGTAAAAGATACGACTTATTTTGGGGATATAGGGGATGATACAAGGGTATAGTTTTGAGTTAATTACAGGCCCGATGAGCTGCGGCAAGACAGAAGAACTTTTGCGCAGAATAAGACGCTGTATTATTGCAAAGAAAAAAGTCAAGGTTATTTCGCCTGATGTTGATACTCGTTCAAGAGGTGATTATATCGAATCACGAAACGGCTTGTGGCTTGATGCTATTAAGGTAAAACATTCTTTGCAGATTTTAAGTATTGTAAAACCGGAAGATGAAATTGTTGCAATTGATGAATTACAATTTTTTGACAGTAATATTGTAAAAGTAATTTCCAAACTTATGGAAGACGGGAAAAGAGTAATCGGGACGGGTTTGGAGCTTGATTTTAAAGCTGAACCGTTTGGTTCAATGCCTGAATTGATGTGTATTGCAACATCTGTTGACAAACTTCATGCAGTTTGTATGAAATGCGGCTGTGATGAGGCAACGAGAACACAAAGGTTAATTGACGGCAAACCGGCTGATAAAAATTCACCGCTTATTATGATAGGCGGAGATGAAACTTACGAGGCACGTTGTATAAAATGTTATGAGCTTCCGGATTCTCATCCGAAAGAAAAAGGCGGGTTAAAGATTTTACAATTTCATAGATAATTAAAAATGTGGAATACTTCCACATTTTTTATATATATGGTATGATATTCTAAGACTTTTAATTTTTTATGGAACTAATTTATTAAAAAAACATCTATAAAAAAGTAAGAGTTAGGTGGAGGAATATTTAGTGAGAAACATTATGAGGAAAAGTTTTATATTTTTGTGGACATTTCTGATATTGTTCGGATGTGTTGTCAAAAATTACAGTATGGCATATACGCCCGTAGAGCTTTATGACAATGTCTGGAGGCTTGTGAATACTAAGTTTGTTGATCAGACAAATAATGATCAGGATTGGTCAAAATGGCGTCATAAATACGATGACGTAATTAAAACCAATGAAGATGCTTATGTTGCAATAAATACAATGGTTGCAAGCTTGAATGATCCTTACACAAAATTTTTGGATCCAAAGGAATTTGCTGAAGAAACAAGCTCAATTAAAGGTTCTTTAAAAGGTATCGGTATTCAGATTGGTGTGAAAGACGGCAAATTAATGGTAATAGCACCGATTGAGGACACACCGGCTGAAAAGGCTGGACTTTTAGCGGACGACGAAATTCTTGAAATTAACGGTAAAAGCACAAAGGGTATTACGGTTGACAAAGCTGCTGATCAAATCCGCGGTAAAGAAGGTACAACAGTCACTTTGCTTATCAAACGTAAAGATACGGAACCGAAGTTATACACAATAACCCGTGCGGAAATCGAAATTAAATCAATTTCACAAAAATTACCTGAAAATATTACCTTGCCGAATGAAATAGGTTATATCAGATTAAGTTCTTTTATAAGCCGAAATGCGGCAAAAGAATTCAGCGATATTCTGGTTAATTCAAAAGACAAAAAAGGTTTTATTGTTGATTTACGATCAAACCCCGGCGGACTTTTGAGTAATGCAATTTATATTTCTGATATGTTTTTGGACGGCGGTGTAATTGTAAGCACTGTTGACAGAGACGGCTATAAGGAAACCCAGCGTGCCGCAAAAGGTATGGTTACTGATAAACCTCTTGTTGTATTAATCAATAAAGGTTCAGCTTCTGCCAGTGAAATTTTTTCCGGCGCAATTAAGGATAACCACAGAGGTGTAATCATCGGCGAACAATCTTTCGGTAAAGGGCTTGTTCAGGAAATTAACAAGCTTCCGTATGAATCCGGACTTAATATCACAATTCAAAAATATCTTACCCCGAACGGTACAGATATTAACAAAAAGGGAATAACTCCTGATTTGGTTGTTGAATTAACCGAAGAAAACGTAAAAAATAAAGATGATGTACAGCTTAAAAAGGCAATTGAAGTTATGCAAAATATGACGCGAGGCAATGCTGTAGCAAATCAATAGAGGATTAAAAATCCCTCCGATTACGGAGGGATTTTTTCAATGTAAATATGGAATATAATTAAGCAACTTTTACTGTATAGCCAAGTTCTTTTATGATTTTTAAAGCTGTTGATAACTGTGGCTGCTGTTCACCGTTGAATATTGCATAAAGATTACTTCGTGATATTCCGGTTTTTTTGGATATTCCTAATATAGAATCCTTTGCCCTAACGGCATATTCCAATGCTTTGACAAAAGCATTTAAATCATTGTCTTGTAAAAATTCTTCAAAACCTATATTTATCCATTCTTTGATATCTTCATCTGTTTTTAAATCTTTTAATATATATTCGTTAAATGAGCCTGTATTATTCATTTTTAGACCTCCATTTGTTGAGTAATTCTTGTGCCTTTTTAATGTCGTTGTTTTGTGTAGATTTATCTCCGCCATTAATTAAAAGAATAATTTTATTTCTGTTTTCAGTGTAATAAATTCTGTATCCTTTTCCAAAAGAAAAACGTAACTCTGAAATTTCATTAGATATTTTTTTATAGTCTCCGAAATTACCTTCTTCAATTCTGAGAATTCGTTGAATTACACGTTTGCGCATTGTGCTGTCAAGAGTGTTGAGCCAATCTATGACAGGAGCTTTTCCGTTTGGCAGAATTAAGTATTCAATTGTATAACTATTCATATTAATATTGTACTGTATGCAGGACACTTTGTCAATATATTAATGTATATTATATTTAGAATTTTTGCTTAAGATTTTGTCTTTAAGTTTTTTCAAGCCGGCGCCGTAGAAGTATTTTAACTGTTCAGGGAAACTGTCTTCTATGTCCAAAAGGTACATGTCATGTACTATAAATTCTTTCAGAAGAAAAACAATGTGAGGATTTTTTGTCCAAATAGCTTTTGTTTCCGCTTTGCCAAAAAGGCCTTCGGTATTGTCTGCAAGAAGAAATATCATGCGTCCCCCGAGTGACAGTTCAAGTTCTCTGCCGTTTTTGTGTTTGAATACAGTGCCGAACGGGCATTGAAAATTGTCATAGCCTACAATTTTTATGTCAAGACCTCTGTTATAAGCGTCAAAAAGGTGCTGTTCAATATATTTGAAGTCATGTGACCAGATTTCCAGATATATATCGGATTTGGCGGATTTTATGATTTCCGTCACTTTTTCTCTTATTTCGTACAGTCCGGAGACCGGATGTATCGGGTCATTGTAGTCGTTTTTGACGTCAGGAAGCTTTTTTTCCAAAAAATCAAGATTGGATTCGATTTTTCGCCTGAAGCGTTTTGTCAAATCTTTAGGTTTAATCGGAATAAAAGTCTGAGGTTTTTCGCCGGTAGAGGATACAATTTTTGCCGTTTCAAGAGATTTGAGGGTGTCGTAAGCCCTTGATTGCGGTATGTCGGCAAGTTTTGCGACTTCATATCCTGTTGCCGGATATTTTTTCAACAGCGCAACGTAAACTTTTGCCTCATAGCTGTTTAATCCTAGTTCCTTTAAGCTTTCAATTACGTCATTCATAAGGCAATTATAGCATATTTTTTTGAAATAAAAAAGCGGGTAAACTCCCGCTTTTTACCATACGACTTTTTCTATAAGTTCAATTTCATATCCGTCAGGATCTTTAATGAAGGCAATTTTTGTACCTTTACCGTTCAAATCATAAGGTTCATACAAATATTCATAGCCAAGCCTGTGAAGTTTTTCCGTGAATTCGTCAAGCGATTTGACGGAAAAAGCAAGATGTCCGAATCCTGTGCCTAAATCGTAGCCGTTTTCGGGTGTTTCGTCATTATATGTCAGTTCCAACTGTGTTGTGCCGTCCTCATCATTTAAAAAATACAGTTCACAGTCTTCAAGGCGTTTTTTCTTATCCAGTGTCATATTCAAAAGTTCAGTATAAAATTTTACGCTTTTTTCAGCGTCTTTTACCCTTATCATAGTGTGTAACAGTTTCATAAATCCTCCTTTTTGAAAGGATTATACCATAACGGGCTGCTCTGCGCAATTATTCTTTATTGATTGAAAAGTATACTTCTTTCAGGCGTTTTTTGCTTATATGTGTATAAAGCTGAGTTGTTGAAACATCACTGTGTCCGAGAAGTTCCTGTACAACACGCAGATCGGCTCCGTTCTCCAGCAAATGTGTTGCAAAACTATGACGCAGAGTGTGTGGAGATATTGTTTTGTGGATTTTTTGTCCCTGAGCGTGAATAAAAGTGTAAACATCCTGACGGGTCAGCTCTCTGCCGTGTTCGTGGATTAAAAGTCTTTTTGTGTTTAATCTGTATTTTTGGATTAAATAATCTCTTTCGGGCAGATAATTTTTAACTGCTGTAACGGCTTTTTTGCCCATGGGAACAATTCTTTCTTTGGAACCTTTTCCGTAACATTGGATATATTTGGCATTCAAGTCATAATCATTTATTTTTAAATTGACAAGTTCGGAAACACGGAGTCCGCAGTCATATAAAAGTTCAAGAATTACTTTTTCAAGTTTTGTCAAATGTTGGTTTAAAATGGCTTCCACTTCCTGAATGGTCATTACTTTCGGAAGTTTTTTCGGAACTTTAGGCTGTTCAAGGGTAAGCGTAGGGTCTGTTGTGCAGTAATTATTGGCACAGAGCCATTTGAAAAATCCTCTGAGAGAAGCGATTTTTCGCATAACACTAGTTGGAGAATAGTGTTTTTCATGAAGATTTCGGATATAAGTTGTAATTTGTCCGCGGCTTATATTAGGCAGTTCACATTGAATATCGGACATAAAATCAGTTAAGTCACGTCTGTAAGCCTGGGTTGTATTTTCCGACAATCCTTTTTCTATTTCCAGATATTCCAAATATTCTGATAAAAGCTGCATACTCATAATTCAAATTATAAAGCTTTTTATAAAAGATTTAATGCTTTAAATGAATTATTTTCTGGGCAGAGTAAAGGTAAATCGTGTGAATTTTTCAGGTTCACATTCCACAAAAATTTCTCCGCCATGCATTTTTATTATTTCTTTTACTATATATAGCCCGAGACCGGATGCAAGGGATTTATTTTCTTTGCTTACGGAAACAAATTTGTCAAAGATATCATTAGGGTTTGCAAGTTTGAAGCTGCAGCCTTCATTTTCTATTGACATACAAATATTATTATTTTTTTCAAAAAGTTTAATCAGTATTTCTGAATGTGCCGGCGAATATTTTGCAGAATTAGTGAGCAGATTATTTATTGCACGTGTTAACTCAAGTATATCAATTTCTGCGGAAGTGTTTTTGAGATTACTCAGCACTTTTACGGTTTGTTTTTTGTCTGAAAAAATATATTTCGATTCATCTATTATAGTGTTTAAAAATATAGTAAAATCAACCGGAACTTTTTTTAAACAATAAACCTCGTTGTTTAATTTGTATCTGTCAAGAACATTTTCAATAAGGTCTTTCATGTATATCATTCCAAACATTAAACTTTCGAGAATTTCTGATTGGTATGGATTTAGAGGCGATAATTTTGAATTTTGCAGTAATTTAAGAGCCATTATTCCTGAACTTACAGGATTTTTCAAATCGTGTGAAACCATTGCCAACAGGGATTCTTTGTCCTCTGTTTTAATTTTTTCGTTTTTTGTATTGTTCATTAATCTCTATCGGTAAGTACCATAGATAAATTCTACAAATTTTTCAGGATGATGAATATTACCCATGTGACTAGAATTTTGCTTAAAAAAATATTAATGATAAAATGTAGGTATGGCAGATACTATGGAAGAATTAATATCTCAAATAAAAGACCGGCTGGATATAGTTGATGTTGTGTCTGAACAGGTGGTTCTTAAAAAATCCGGCAATCATTATTGGGGATTATGCCCGTTTCATAAAGAAAAAACACCTTCATTTTCGGTAAATCCGCAGCTGGGGATTTATAAATGTTTTGGATGCGGTGCAGGCGGCGACGCTTTATCTTTTATTATGAAAACAAAAAACATTGAGTTTATGGATTTGATAAAAGATCTGGCGCAGGAATTCGGGCTTGAACTTCCGAAAAATCTCCGGCATGGCGAAGCGTCCAAAGATATTAAACAGCAAATGATGAACGCCTGTGCGCGTGCTGTTGAATTTTATTCCGACCGTTTGTTAAAAAATTCCGAGTCAACGACCGAAAATGTTTTAAAATATCTTGCAAAACGCGGGATTTCAAAAGATATTATCAAGAAGTTTCATCTCGGTCTTGCGCCGAAAAGCTACACGGCGTTATATGATGAATTGAAAAAAGATTTTTCCGATGAAATTTTGGAAAAAGCCAATCTTATAATTCCGGGCAAAGAAAGCCGTTTTATTGACAGATTCAGAAACAGGGTTATAATTCCTATTCAAAATGAATTCGGGGATTTTGTGGCTTTTGGTGCGCGCGCAATTGAGGAAGGGCAATCGCCAAAATATTTGAATTCATCTGATTCGCTTATCTATAATAAAAGCAAGCTTTTATACGGATTATATACGGCAAAAGATGCTATAAAAGAGCAGGATAGCGTTGTTTTGATGGAAGGATATTTTGATGTTATCTCCGCTCAGGCGCATGGGATTGAAAATTGTGTTGCAGCCTGCGGAACAGCTTTGACTCAGGAACACGTTAA
Source organism: Candidatus Gastranaerophilales bacterium (assembly GCA_944326625.1). GTDB lineage: Bacteria > Cyanobacteriota > Vampirovibrionia > Gastranaerophilales > Gastranaerophilaceae > SIG32. Next base: position 12,978 of record CALVER010000006.1, read on the forward strand.
ACTTCTTTCACGCTATACAAAATCAAGAAAAATTTATCTTTCGTTCGATACGGATTCAGCGGGTCAAAAAGCTACTGACAGGGGCGCTGAAATCATTAAGGAAGTTTTTGAAGGCGTGGGGAATATAAAACTTTTTGACGAAAGCTATATATCAACCTCTGACGATAAATATGCCTGTGAAATCCGCGTAATTTCACCGCCTGAAGGTAAAGACCCCGATGAATTTATACGTTCGGTCGGTGCTGAAAGTTATAAACAATATATGGAGCATGCTCCGCTTTTGATTGATTTTCAATTGAATAATATTTTGAAGGATAAAGATAAATACAAAACTCCCGTTGAAAAAGCACGTTTTGTTAAAACAATTATTCCTGTTTTGCAAGAAATCGGCAATAAAATTGTTCGCGCTGAATATACTGAAATGGTTGCTCAGGCGCTTGATTTGGACGGCAAAGTTTTGGCAAGAGAAGTCAATTCTTTTTCGCAATCAACAACAGTTCCCGAAAGTTTTGTTAAGAATGTAACAAAAAATGTTTCAATTATGGAAAAAGCGCAAAAAAATTTATTGAGTGTTTTTCTAGTACCCGAAAGCCCCTTAAGTTTTGATACAATCAAGACTATAATTGGCGATACGGCATTTGAAAATGAAACGTTAATAATTGTAAAATCTACAATTGACAAATTAACATGTACCGTAAATAATGTAAAGGAATTAATTGAACATTTATATACGGAATTCATTCAAAACCCGGAATTACAGACGATTGTAACCGATTTGATAAGTACTTCCGAAAGCTATAAAAATCTCTCTCCTAAAGACTTTGAAAATATAATTAAAGAAAATATTAATAAGATAAACCAATGTCAGCGGGAAAAAGAAAAAGAACAAATTCGTAATTTATATAAAAATGTGAATGACGATGATACAGAAGCCCTGAAAATTCAAATGCAATTAAGAGATAAAATTAATAATCGGAGAAAAATTAATGAGTAAAAAAAGACAACCCAATTCCTCAGTTGTAAGCGTTATGGAAGATGAAACATTAGATTTACACGATTTAGATGAGGATGCTGTTTTAGAGTCCGAAGATGATAGCGTAAACTATATGAATATGGACATCAGTACCGATAATATTGAAGATATTGTCACCTCAAAAATTGGCAATAAGATGAATATGGATGATATTTATATGATGTCAGGTTCTGATGAGGAACAGGACGAAGCCGGTTTTGATTTGCCGAAAGGTATTGCGGTTGATGATCCTGTCAGATTATATTTAAGAGAAATCGGAAGGATTAAACTTTTATCTGCAAAGGAAGAAATTGAACTTGCAAGAAAAATTCTTCAAGGCGGCACACCTGGTGCTATTGCAAAAAGAAAACTTGTTCAGGCAAATTTACGTTTGGTTGTTAGTATCGCCAAAAAGTATGTAGGACGCGGAATGCTGTTTTTAGACCTTATTCAGGAAGGCAACCTCGGTTTAATCCGTGCGGCTGAAAAATTTGACCATGAAAGAGGTTTTAAATTTTCAACTTATGCAACATGGTGGATAAGACAGGCAATTACTCGTGCCATTGCCGATCAGGCAAGAACAATTCGTATTCCTGTGCACATGGTTGAAACAATTAATAAGTTGAAAAAAGTTACACGCCGTTTGGCTCAGGAACTTTCAAGAAAACCGACCGAAGATGAACTCGCAATTGAAATGAATGTTTCTATCCCGAAACTTCGTGAAATTATTAAAATCGCTCAGGAACCTTTATCTTTGGAAACTCCTATAGGCAAGGAAGAAGATTCCCGCTTAGGTGATTTTATTGAAGATAAGGAAGCTGACGCTCCTATTAAAACTGTTGCCTCCGAACTTTTGAGAGAAGATTTGGCAGAAGTTTTATGCACATTATCTCCGAGGGAACGTGATGTTTTGAGATTGCGTTTCGGTATGGATGACGGACGCCAGAGAACTCTTGAAGAAGTAGGACAATTGTTCGGTGTAACCCGCGAACGTATCAGACAAATTGAAGCTAAAGCTTTGAGAAAACTCCGCCACCCGAACAGATCCAAACGCTTGAGAGAATATGTAGAATCATAATAAAAAAGGCTGACATTTGTCAGCCTTTAAATTTGTGTGTGAGTAAATGTGATTAATTTGTCGTGCCTTTGGCACTGAGTAAATGTGATTTATAAGTCTAAATTTCGAATTCTTTATTTAATGCTTGAATAAATGGGGATGAAGCCATTTTTCTTTCCATATCAATAATTGCAAAAGTGTTATCCAAATCTACAATGCCTTCTGTTGTTGCAGCAGAAATCGCTGTATCTTTGAGGTCTAAGCCTTTTAATGCATCGCCCCAAAAATCTTTGTCAATTTTTGTGCCTGTTGGTTTTGCAAAATTAATGCCGTAAGCACTTGCTGCATTTTGGGTAAGTAAATTTTCACCCAAATCTTTTACAAACTTGTTGTCGACTACCTGTTGTTGTTCCGTTACCTTTTCTTCCTTTTGAACATCTTTGGAGTTCGGCATTTCTTTGCCGATTTTAAAGTTGTTTACATTCCTTTTTCCGTTAAATTCAATTGCCATCACATGACTCCTTTTATTTACTCACATATAATTTATCGGTATGTTTTTAATTTTCTTTAATTGTAATGCAATTTTTCATCTATTTATTTTACAAAACTTTACATAATGTATTGTTCTGCATTAGGCACTTAAAAAAAAGACCGGGGGCGCCGGTCTTTCAAATTTTGTGAGTAAATGCGATTAATTTGTCGTGCCTTTGGCACTGAGTAAATGTGGTTTATAAGTCTTTATGAAATGCCAAATATATCGTTTAATACATTGAATTCGGGTGAGTCAAAAAGTTGTTCAGTATGTGTTGTGGTTGATAACTCATCAAGTGCTTCTACCGCACCTCCGACGTTGTTTGCAATACTTGCATATTGAGCTAATGTTGGCATTTTTGGATTTTTAATACCTGCCATTGCAAACATTTCTGATAATTCAGCCCGGTCAGTCTCGGGAATTCTTGAAGCTTGAACAAATCCCGGTTGAACCTGTTCTAATAATTTGTCTCCGAATTCGCCGATATGTTTGTTATCAGTAATATTTACTTCAACTTTTTCTGTTCCGGAAGTATTTTGTGTTTTTTTGTCTGTAACAAACAAATTCTTGTTTACAATTCCGTTTCCGTTAATCTCGAATGCCATATCCGATTTCTCCTTTTTTTACTCACATTCTCTTAATAAATACTTTTTCCTATTTCAAGATTTTCATCTATACTTTTAAAAAGTATTTTTGTATTTAAAAATTGCGCAATTGTTATATACTATTTACATATCTTTACAATTGTTTACAATTAAAAAAATGAAAAGTCTTGATATAAAAGGGTTTTTAAAAAATTCAGGTTATAGTTAGCCAAATGGGTAATAGATTATTGGGGAATATTTGTTAATATAAAAATATAAAGAGATATTATTAAGAAAAGGAGATAGCATGTTAGAAGATGATAAAAATTTAACTGACAGAGAACAGGAAGTTTTGTATTACATCACAAAAAGTTTAACAAACAAAGAGATTGCGTCAATTTTAGATATTACGCATCATACGGTAAAGGCGCATATCAGTGCTATATTAAGAAAACTTAAATGTAAAAACAGAACAGAAACGGCGTTATATGCGCTTCAGCATGATTTGTTTGAAAATTTGCTTAGTTATCGTCCAGACTCAGAACAGCCATAAAAGCTTCTTGCGGAACTTCCACGCGGCCGATAGACTTCATGCGTTTTTTACCTTTCTTTTGTTTTTCAAGCAGTTTACGTTTACGTGAAATATCGCCGCCGTAGCATTTATCAAGAACATTTTTGCGCATGGCTTTAATGTTGGTGCGGGCAATTACACGCCCGCCGATTGCTGCTTGAACAGGGACTTCAAACAGTTGTCTCGGGATAATTTCTTTTAATTTTGCGGTTAATTTTTGACCTATGTAAAAGGCATTATCCTCATGGCAGATTACTGATAAAGCATCAACAACTTCTCCCGCAAGCATTATATCAAGTTTTACAAGTTTTGAGCGTTTGTAATCTTTGAATTCATAGTCCATGCTGGCGTAGCCCTTAGAGCGTGATTTTAATTGATCATAGAAGTCTGTAATGACTTCGCTCAACGGAATTTCATATTCAAGACTTGCTCGTACTTTATCAAGGTAAGACATATTAACGAAAATTCCGCGTTTGGACTGAGCAAGTTCCATTAAGGTGCCTACGTAATCATTCGGCGTAATAATCTGCACTTTTACATAAGGTTCTTCAATATAATCTCTGTATTGCGGTGCCGGAAGGTTTGCAGGGTTGTCGATTTCCACCATTTCTCCGTTTGTTTTGTAAACATGGTAAACAACGGACGGAGCTGTTGTTACAAGTGAAAGATCGTATTCGCGTTCAAGTCTTTCCTGCGCAATTTCCATGTGAAGCATTCCTAAAAATCCGCATCTGAAACCAAATCCCAGTGCACTTGACGTTTCAGGCTCAAAAGTTATACTGCTGTCATTTAGTTTTAATTTTTCAAGAGCTTCTTTTAAGTTTTGGTAATCGTCGTTATCAACCGGATACATACCGGAAAATACCATAGGCAGTGCCTCTTTATACCCCGGTAAAGGTTCTTTTGCCGGTTTTTCAATGCTTGTGATTGTATCACCGACAAATCGGGTTAATTCTTTTATTGAGCCTGCAAAATATCCTACATCACCGCATACAAGTTCATTTACTTGAACTCTCGTTGGTGTTAGATAGCCGAGTTCCACAACCTCATATTCTTTGCCGGACGCCATAAATTTGACTTTTTCATTAAGTTTCATTTTGCCGTCAATAATTTTGAAAAAGCAAAGGGTGCCGAGATACTGATCATAAGCGCTGTCAAAAACGAGTGCCCTTAAGGGTTTGTCGGATGTATCAACAGGCGGCGGTACAAAATCAACAACCGCTTCCAGAACATCTTCAATCCCTATTCCTGCCTTTGCACTTACGGGGATTGCCATAGAGGCATCAATTCCGAGAACTTCTTCAATTTCTTGTTTTACACGTTCTACATCAGCGGACGGCAAGTCAATTTTGTTTATAACAGGGATAATTTCCAGATTTTGTTCAATTGCGAGGTAAACGTTTGCAAGGGTTTGTGCCTCTACCCCCTGTGTTGCATCAACAATTAAAAGAGCGCCTTCACATGCGGCAAGTGATCGTGAAACTTCATAGGAAAAATCTACATGCCCCGGAGTGTCAATCAAGTTCAAGATATAATCTTTGCCGCTTTTGGATTTGTAATTCATTCGAGCGGCGTTCAGCTTAATTGTAATACCGCGTTCACGCTCAATATCCATTGAATCCAGAAGCTGATCCTGCATATCACGTTCCGCAACCGTGCCCGTGTATTCCAGCAATCTGTCTGCCAAGGTTGACTTGCCATGGTCTATATGTGCAATTATACAAAAATTTCTTACGTTTTCCCTGTACTTCATATCTTCAATTATATAGGAAAAACAAAGAACTTCAATATTATTGCTTTATTTCTATACTGAATTCATCAATGTCTTCATAAATTTCTGTGGTTCTTTCGACAATTGTGTTGATAAGCGTAAGTGCATAATAAGGTTTTTCACCTTTTAGCATACAATTTTCCAATACATCTGCCGCACAGTTTTGCAGCTCATTGATTTCTCCGATTTTTAACAGCCATTCTTCAATTTTATTCTTCATAATAATTCCTCTTTTTTATTTTAACCTGTTTTTTATTTTTTGTCAAGTGGGTTGAATAATTAAATTTTAATATTACATTGTATGGTTAAATATAAGATTAGAATTAAGCATAAATCCATAATATTATATTGTCAAGTTAAATGTAAGAGTGAATGTCAGTTATGGATAGAAAACTTATAAGAAACGGCAACGGTTGGGCTTTAACGCTGAATAAGACAATATTGAATCTTTTAAAGATTACACCTGAAACAGATTTGGTTGAATATACGATAGAAGGTGAAAAACTTATTATCACCAAAAGCCCGAACAAAAGAGCGGATAAAAAATAAATTTGTTTATAACATTTGTTAAAACCTGCATTGTAAAAGTTTATTTTATGCTAGTATAAAACTATGTTAGAGTTATTTGTATCCGGAGCGGAAAAAAACAGCGGCAAAACATTTATCACGGCAGGACTTGCTGCGACTATGCAGAGTCTCGGATACTCTACATGTGTTTACAAACCGGTTCAGACGGGCGCGATTGAAAAAAGCGGGTTTATTCAGGCGCCGGATTTGGCTTTTGTTAAATTTATCGACCCTTATATAAAAACTTATTTTTCATATCTTTTGAAAAACGAGGCTATACCTTTGATTGCAGCGGAGCTTGAACATACATATATCAATAAAGACGTAATTTTTCAGGATTTTGCAAGTATAAAACGTGAATTTGAATGTACGTTAATTGACGGTACAATGGGGCTTGCGACACCTCTGGCGGATAAATTTTTGGAACAGGATCTGGTAAAAATGCTTGAGGTGCCTGTGCTTTTGGTGGTTTCTCCGAGTGAAAATTCCGTGAATAATACACTTGCAAATATTAATCAGGCACTTGCATCCGGTGTGAAAATTCGCGGTGTTATTATAAACGACTGTCCGGAAGTTATTCATGATCTGAATATAAAATCAATGCCAAAATTAATCGAAAAATACACGGATACAAAGATTTTGGGTGTTATGCCGCATATTGAAAATTTGAAAAAAATCAACCCGAATGATTTGATATCAAATGTTTTGACGGGAATTGACATTGAAAGCGTTTTTGATGTCAAAATTGCAAAACTCGAGCTATAAAATTTCTTCTCCGAATTCAACGGACGGGTTGTGTTCTTTTAAGATTTTGTCAATTTCATCACGTGCTTCAAGTTTTGACGAGAGTTCTTTTTTTTCAAGATTATATTTTTTGCAGAGTTTTTCGTAATAATATAACTGTTTTTTTGTAGGGGATTCTTTTGACATTTTGACTTGCCGCAAAAATTCGCGCTTTTTCTTTTCAAATTCTTTTTGTGCCTGAATTAAAGGCTCCTGTGATTTTTTGTAATCATAATATTTTCTGCATTCTTTTAAATATTTTTCCGTATCTTTTAAAAATTGTTCGTCGTCGAGTAGATTTTCCAAAAATTCAAAGCGGGAGTTGTTAATTTCAAGATAATATTTTTCATCCTCGATAAATTTCTGCATAATTTCATCAACAGATAATTCAGGTGATTTTTTCACTAATGCGCGTAAAAAATTACACAGAGCGGCTTTTTGTGTTTTTGAAAAATCAAGATATATCTGCTTTTTAATCTCGTACATACAACTACCTTAAAAAAGTATAACGAAGTATAACTTTCAGAATTTCGCAAACCGGCGGATCATTCTGCCCCCGTGCGGTCCTCATAAAACCGTGCGCATATCCCTAACGCGTAAACAAATCTTTGACCGAAAATTTGTGTGTTAATTCAGACTTGCCAAATTTCAACAACTTTCTAACAATAGGATTTGTCTGGCGAGACAAACGAATTTGTTCAGAAACTTCATTTCCTCTCGTCTCTTGAGAATTTGATATTACTCTTAAGTTTTGTTCGTTTCTCTCATCCATAACGTAATTATACCTCGTTATACTTTATTAAAGAAATTTGTTAAGATAAAATTGCTTTAAAAG